>JBDKVB010000017.1 GCA_039679385.1 Armatimonadia bacterium
CAAAGTAATCATCGTGGCTTGCATGCGCAAGCTGCTGACCATGCTCAACGCGATCCTGGCGCAAGGTGTACCTTACCACCACCCCACGCCCGAAACGGCTTGACAAACATCACAGTTACTCTCCACGGAGTGGCGAGGGGGAAAGGCAACAGTACGGCGCCTCGCCCTTGCCAGGCACTGGTGGCCCTCCAGAACCACTTGCGCTTCCCCCGCGCCGTAAGAACACGGAGTAAGGCCCGCAGGTTCTAGGGCCAGGGGAAGAAGGGCGCCGGGATGCGCCAGATACTGGCTACGGCGGCCCAGATAACCGCCTGCGAGAACTCGCCCAGAATCAGCCCGAGGAACAAGGGCTTGAGGCGCATGTAGACCTTCATCCCGCCGTAGCGGAGCACCGCTGACTTGAGCATCCAGGCGACGAGGATCGGGAACCAGAAGACGATCATGCTCCACGAGCCCGACAAGGCGAAGCCGAGGGGAGCCAGTGGCCACCAGGTGTAGCGGGCCCGCATGACGCTGAGGAACAACGCCACCAGCACGCCGGAGGAGAAGTAGAAGGGCAGCCGGATATCGTACTTGTCGGGTGACTCCATCACCGGCTGGAAGGACTGGAAGCCCCAGATCGGATTGCTGCGGTACACATAGCTGTAGAGGCCGATCGCGCCGCGCTGGTAGGGGATGATTAGGTGGAGCGCCCCGCCAACGAGTAGCGCAACCACCAGGGCGGCCGCGATGGCGCCGAAGAGGTGGCGCCGATCGAGCTTCACCAAGTCGGACATCTTCAGCCCGTCGAGGAAGGTCGAGAGAAGGTTCCCGCGCAGGTCTCGGGTGAAGACTGCATCGGCCAGCGACAGCGCAGTGAGTGTGGAGGGTCCAAGGGAGCTGGCCTTGGTGAAGAGCTTGACCAGATCGACGGGGCGGAAGCTCGTCTCGGTCATGAGCATCCCGGCCTCACTGACGCTGCGGGCCATGACGACGACCACGACGAAGACGTAGATGACGACCTCGACCACGGCCATCATCGGGCTCATCCCCAGCTTCGTGAACCAGTAAACCGAAGTGAGCGTGGCGACCCCGAGCCCGATCACTGCGACACGGTAGGGGACGAACTCGCGTTCATGGCTGTCTTCGCGGGCGGCCCCGACGGTGCAGGCCCACACATGGCGCAGATGCGGCAGCATGGACTTGATGAAGTAGCCCGCGACAACCAGGTAGGCGCCGGCGACCTGATAGCCATTCCAGATGGTGGTCGGATAGAGCGGCATGGCCTCCGGCGACGCCCCGAAGGCGGAGAAGAGGGTGTTTTCGAGCCGCAACAGGAAGTAGAAGGCCCACAGCGAGACCAGTATCTCGGCCGGCAGGAAGTAGCTGAAGCCCACGGCAGCCATGGAGCAGTAGGCGGTCGTGCTACCCAGGTCACACCACGGGCGACCCATGGGAGTGAACCAAGGGTTCAGCGGGTACTGCATTGGGATCAGGGGCAAGGAGGGATAGATGCCGCGCAGGCCGTCGATGGTGAAGACGACAGTGGGCAGCGCGAAGCCGATCCACATCAGGTGGTTGCTGAAGAAGCCCTTGCCCTCGGACTCCCCGCGCGCCATCTCGACCGGAAGGTTGACCAAGGGGAAGCTGAGCTTCTCGTGGTCGACCCACTGGCGTCGGAGGATGGTGGCAAGGAAGGCGTAGGACAGCAGCATGGAGACCACGACGACCAGCCAGGCGCTGAGCGGTCCCAGCCAGGGCTTCCACGGGATCGGTGTGCCAGGCTGCAGCCCCTCGTAGAAGGTTTTGACGATCGAGGCCTGTGCCTCGCCCTTCACGTCCCAGGGAACAGCCCACTGCGGGATGTGCGGGAAGAAGGTCTGGTCCCAGTGGTTCGCCGGGGTGGCGTAGTAGTTGACCGCGACGAGGGCGCCGATCCAGCGTTCCAGGAGCCCGCGCGAGGTGGTCAGGGCGGCCACGAGGATCATCATGTAGATGAGGATGACCTCGTGAGCCTGCAGGGAGTAGCGGTTGAAGAAGCGCCGGGCTACGCCATTGAGGATGACGACCACCAAGAGCAGGCCGATTGCCGCCGGCGCAAACTGGCAGATGGCGATCTGGATGCTCTGGACCACCAACTCCGCCCAGCAGACCACAAAGCAGGCTGCGGCGGCACCGATGAGACCTATGATGATGGCGCGAGCGCTGGCTGGATGGCGTTCACTCATAGCGTACCGAGCCGACTCTCCCTGCATCGAGGTCCGCGCCGCCCGACGGAAGAGCGGCGGCGTGGAACTGCGGGTATGAAGACGGGTATGGCGGCCTAGGTGTTGTCCTTGAGCCAGGACAGGACCTGTTCGCCCTCCTCCCGGCTCTTGACACCACACACGTAGAACAGTTGGTTGGGCTTGAGCTCCCGATGGTAGACCTTGATGTCCTCGGCGTTGCACGGGATCCAGACGCTCTTGCCCTTCGCCTGGATCTGCTTGAGCAGGTCCATCCACTCGATGAAGGGCTTGTTCCGCGCACCGTGCACCCACTGGATGCAGTCGAGGCCCTTGATGGAGCAGAGGTCGTCGAGATGGACGATGCACTCCGGGCCGTCGAGGTGGTAGACGCAGTGGCCCAGGAAGGCCGCCTCCTCAGCCAGAGCAGGCAGTGCCCAGCGCTTGAAGTGGCTGGGACCGATCAGGGCGGCGAAGTCACACTGGATGGTGTTGGTGCGCTCGGGGTGATAGGCCGGGACCCAGCCGAGGGTCCCGTGTTCGCCCATGTTGGCTGCCTCGTAGAGCGCCTGGTAGATCGGCTCGTAGACGGCTCGCACCTGCACCATGGCCCGGTCGACAGCCTCGGGATCGTCGAGCATCTCCATGCACAGCTTCGCGCCGCTCTGCATGGCCAGGAGCGTGTCCATGTTGCTGTGCAGGTCCAGGTGACTGATGAGCATCTTGCCGCGCAGGGCCTCAGCAAGGGCACGCAGGAAGTCGAGGGTTCGCCGCCACCAGTAGTTGTCGGGGTCGAGAGTGAGGGGAGCTGCCTCCGCCCAGCGCTCGACGCAGGGGACGGCCCAACTGGTGCGCTCGCCCTCGCCGAAGTTCAACTCGGCACCGAGCCAGGAAGCCATCTGGTCGGGACCAAAGCTGGGGACATAGCAGGGGATGGCGTCGCCGCCCCACCAGGTGCTCTCGCCCATGGCGAGGACCTGCTCGACCACCGGACCGAAGTCCTCACGCGCACCGGCCATGTAGGGGGGACCGGGTTGCCGCTCGCAGTCGTCCCTCGCGGCAGTGATGACGCAGACCGGGCGGTCAATCAGCTCCTGGTGCCAGAAGGCAAGCCAGCGCTGTTTGGCCTCTTCGAAGTCCGGCTTGAAGGAGAGCAAGGGTAAGGGACTCCCTCCCGCAGGATAGGAACCGTGGCATGGTACGCATACCCTTCCCTGCCCTGGAGCCAGGGCAGGGAAGGGTACGGTGTCTTGCAGTGGTTAGCGGGCCAGGTCGACCGGCTTGCCGTTGTTGGCGCCGGACTCCATGGCGGCCTCGATGAAGGCCACGAGTTCGAGCGTCTCCTGCAGGTCTACCGGCGGCTTGCGGGTCTCGAACATCTGGACCATCTGCTTGAGCAGCTCGCGGTAGATGTAGGCGGCATTGATCGGCGTGGTGATGACCTGCTTCTCGCACCAGGCGGTGAAGCCGTAGGAGTGTGCGCCCTGGCGAGTGCCGCGGACGGAGCCGATGCGGCCGTCGTCCCAGAGGCCGACCGTGACTTCGGCGCCCTCCTGGAAGACGGTCCAGACGGTCTTGCAGCCCGAGCCCATGAGGGTGAAGAGCGGCTCCACGCCATGAATGCCGTAGTTGAACAGGCCCGGGTTGCGCTCGTTCAGGCTGGCCGGGGTCCAGCAGTTGGCACCGAGGACCTTGCCATACTTGCCTTCCTTGTCCTCAAGGACTTCGACGACCTCGAGGCCGTAGCGCAGGGAGGAAGTGGAGAAGACGGGCACCTTGTTCTCGCGGGCGAGACGCAGTATCTCCTTGGCGTCCGCAGCGCAGCAAGCAAAGGGCTTGTCGATGTACAGCGGCATGCCGGCTTCGAGGAAGGGCCGCGCCCGCTCCAGGTGCATGCTGCCATCGACGGCCTCGATGAGAACACCGTCAAGGCCCATGTCAAGCAGCTTCTCGGGCTTATCGACGATCTCAATGCCCCAGCCCTTGAGCTTGGTCACGTACTCGTCGATCCTCTCCTGGGGGAGGACTGCGGACGGCAGCGGCACGGCGGCCACGATGTTGGCGCCGTCTACCCACTGCTCCTGGTCGATTTCCTTGTGGTTGAGCCTCATGCTGAACTGGACAACATGGGAAGTGTCGCAGTCTACGATGCCGAGTTTGAGCATGTGTCAACGCCTCCTGGCGAAGTGAGTCGAGCGACCGAACCATATATTTCCCCTCTGAGCGAGTACATACCTTCCCTGCTGCCTGCGGGCCTTCGCGGGGCGTTCCATCAAGGGAAAGGCTGCCACCGTGGCCCTTGCGAGCGGAAGGTCGGGGGAACCAAGGTCAGGAAAGGTGGTTATATAAGAGGGTGCGCAGGGCCTGGGACGCAGAGGACGCAAGGTGCCGAAAGGACAGCGCGATGAACCGTCGGTCGCTATGGATCGGATTTGCCTCCCTGGCAGTTGCCCTGGTAACTATCGCAGGAGCCGCGGAGTATGGACCGGTACAGGTGGAGCTTCGAGGCCAGACCCAGAGGTGGACCGAGCAGGGACCGGTGCTGGAGACCACCGATGATGCGCTCTACCAGACGGAGCGGTATGGCCCTCACTTCAGCTATGTTCTGACCGGACTGCCGGCCGGTCCGGCTCGGATCAAGCTCGGGTTCTGCGAGTTCAAGTACACCGACCGAGGTGAGCGGGTCTTCGACATCCTCGCCAACGGCAAGCCGCTCTTCAAGGATTTCGACATCCTCAGCGTCGGCGGCCCCGGAGAAGCCGTGATCGTGACCAGCCCGGTGGACATCCCCGCCGGCAAGCCCCTGGCCCTGGAGTTCGCGGCGAAGGTCGAGAACGCCAAGTTCAACTACCTGAAGGTCTACACCCGCGACTGGGCTTTCGAGGTCAAGGCTTCCGACGATCCCCAGGTCTCCCTCGGCCCCAGCTCGAAGGACGCCTCCTATCTCTCCGAGGCTTTCGAGACCTGCATCGGCAAGTTCGGCTCGCGCATCAACATCAACCCACGACCGCAGCAGGGGATCTGCCGCCAGAACCCCCTGGGCCACGCGGACTACAATGTCGCCTACTTCGAGACCAACGCGGCGCTGTACAACGACCCGGCGACGCCCGTGTACTATGCAGTGCGGTGTGAGGGCGACGGCGGACGCGATATATGGTACTCGCTGCCCTTCAATGGACGGCTGCAGCCCTTCACCTCCCTCAAGCAGAGCCAGACGCTGACCTCGCTGACCTACACGTGCCGGGGTCCCGATCTGCCGGTGGAGGTCACCTATTCCTTCCATGCGCCCTTCTACCCGCAGGACCTGAAGCTGTGCGTCGCCCCGTACCTGCTGCTGGATGTGACCGTGCGCAACCTCACCTCGGCCGAGCGCAAAGGGACCGTTGTGGTCGGCCAGTCCCTGCGCGGCACCGACACGGCCCAGGCGGCCCGGGGCAAGGGCTGCTTCGGCGTGCAGTACAACCTGCCGATCTTCCAGAAGCTCACGCAGCAGGCCTGGCTGGTTGACCAGAAGGCTTCCGACGGGGTGACCGCTCACGTGGGGACCCTGGGGATCCCGGCCGGCGGCAAAGTGCAGAGCGCTGCAACGACGACCGACGCCGATGGTCGCACACAGCTCGCCTCGACCTGGGCCGACTCCGCCAGCGGCCTAACCTGGGACTTCACGGTGGCTCCCCAGGCCTCGTCGACGCGCACTTTCGCCTATGTGGGCTGGATGGGCGGGCAGATTCTTGAGGTCAAGGGCGTGCCGTACCACTTCAAGTACGCCGACCTGTTCACGGACCTGTTCGACGTCGCCCGCTATGGCTTCGACCAGAGAGCGGAGATCGACCGGAAGGTCGCGCTCTTCGAGAGCACCGTTGCGGACTCCTCAGCCCCGAAGGCCCTGCGCGAGTTTCTGGCCTTCAGCTTCCAGAGCTGGGTGCAGAACACGTTCTACTGCGCCGACCCGGAAGGCAAGGACTGGTTCAGTGTCTGGGAAGGCTGCTGCAAGTTCCACTCGACGGTGGACGTGGAGTACAACGTCGCGCCGCTGTACTTCGACTACTGGCCGCAGTTGATGAAGCTGACCTTGCAGGAGTGGACGGGCTACATCCACGAGGGCATCCTGTCGCATGACATGGGGATGGGGCTCCAGGCCAACGGCATGAAGTACGGGCATGACATGGAGGTGGAGGAGAACACCAACTTCGTGCTGCTGCTGCACCAGTACTGGCGGCAGACCGGTGATACAGCGGCGCTCGAGGAGTTGTTCCCGGCGGCGCAGACGCTGCTGGATCACGTGACGGCCTGCGATACCGACGGCGACGGTTTCCACGAACTGGGGACCTACAACACCATCGACCAGGGCTCGGCAGCCGTCCAGTATGCGCAGAATCAGACCTATCTGGCGATGCGGGCGCTGTGTGCCTATGTGTGCGGAGCGCAGATGGCGGAGAAGCTCGGCCAGACCGCCAAGGCGCAAGAGTGGGCACAGAAGGCCCAGGTCACGGCCAAGACTCTGAATGAACAGGCCTGGCAGGACGACCACTTTGTAGTGACCCTCAACAAGCAGCCACAGACTCAGGAGATCGCTGCCGCTACCGCGCCGGGGGGCAATGGCGACCCGGACTACGGCGGGCTGATGGAGGGCGAGTACAACGGCAACGGTGGCGGCTACCGGGGGAACAACGGACAGTACAACGGCGGCTACTCACAGTCCTATGCGCCGAAGCCGGTGCAGGGCTGGGACGGCTACTCGATCTACACCAGCAACGGGATGCTGTACCCGATGCGGGTCGGGCTGCAGGTGCCGGGGCTCGATCTGAATCGCCTGCGGACCGATCTCACCCGTGCAACCCTGGAGACCCTGAAGCGCTACGGGAGCCCGCACACTGACCGCGAGAACAACATGTGGGTGTCGCAGAACCTGTGGCGGGACATGGCGGCTGCCTATCTCGGCATGGACCTGTCGGATACCGTCCAGGGCTACTGGGACCTGGAGAAGTACATCAACCGGGCGAAGCGGGGCTGCTTCACGGATGTGTATGTGTATGGCAATGACAGCATCTCGCTCGACTACTACCCCCGGGGAGTGGCGGCCTTCGGGTTGCTGCCTGCCCTGGCGGGGCTGCAGGTGGACAAGGTATCCGGCCTGGTGTCCGTGGCGCCGGTGCGCACGCCGCTGCGAGTGCCCCTTCTGACCTACGCCGACTGGGCGGCGGAGAAGGTGCCCTGGCTGACCCTCGTGCCGAAGGACGGTCAGACGCAGGTGAGCGTCGACGGCCAGGTTCCGGTGCCGGTGAAGCTTCGTGAAGCCGGCAAGCCCTGGTAGCAGGCCGGTCGGCAAGGAGACCCTTGAGCGCCCCTTCTTGACGGAGGGGCGCTTTGCTTTGGGACGCCAAGAAAGATACATGGCGGCGCCAAGGACTCGCAAAGCATCAATAAGAGAGGCTTGCAGGCGTCAACACCCCACCTGTGGAGGAGAGCCTGCATGCCTAGTGAGACCTACCGTCAGGACATGATCGACCGTGTCGTCGCCCACGCCCTTGCTGCCGTGAAGGCCAGCCAGGACGGGAAGACGCACCTCGTGCTCGGAGATGGGATGACATCTCAGCGTCTGAGTCTGCGCGAGGGAGGCTACTGCGCCCGGTTTGTGCGGCAGGTGTATGAGACCGGCTGCGAGTTCGGCGAGGGACGCTGGCGCTATGCCGCCGGGACTGCGCTGGAGATGTGCAAGAAACTCGCCGACGACAAGCACGAGGTGGCCGACGGCTCGCTGACGCCGGGGGACATCGTCGGCATCAACCGCAACTGCGGCGCCTATGGTCACGTGGCGCTGTACGTGGGCAAGATCCAGGGCAAGGACATGATCGCTGAGAACACCAGCAGCGGCACTCGCGGGAACCCTCGCCGCGCTGGGACGAAGCTGACACCCTTCGAGGAGTTGCGGCCGCGGATCACCGGGGTCTACCGGCTGCTCACGGGAGTAAAGGCGGCACACTGGCCGGGATTCCGCGCCTTCCTGTACTCGGGGAAGCAGTGCCAGGAGATCGAGCTCATGCCCAACGGCGACCACCGTCTCGACCAGGGGAAGACCTACTGGCGGCTGCGCCAGTAGGAGCCGGAGAAGTGTCCGGCTCCCGAAGACCGGGCAGAGGAACTGCGAGGGCCGAAGGGGCCACCCCAGGGTGGTGACTCCTTCGGCCCTCTGGTTAGCCCAAGAAGGGTCAGGTCAGGCTCCGAGAACGGTTCCGACTCCGGGATGGCGATTGGCGCTGCCGTCGATGGTGACGACGCCGTTCACCAGCACGTAACGAATCCCCAGCGGGTACCGATGCGGGTCCTGGTAGGTCGCGGTGTCCAGCAGCGACTGGGGATCGAAGACCACGAGGTCGGCCTTCATCCCCTCGCGGATCAGCCCGCGGTCGGTGAGTCCGAGACGAGAGGCGGGGAGACTCGTACACTTGCGCACGGCCTCCGAGATCGTCATGAGGCCTTCGTCCCGAGCGTATCGGCCGATCACTCGCGGGAAGGTGCCATAGGCGCGGGGATGTGGCTTGCCGCGTGACAGCGGGCCGTAGGGTGCGAAGACCAGGCTATCGGTGCCGACGCAGCCCAGGGGATGCTTCAGACAGGTGCGCATGACCTCTTCGCTTTGCGAGAACTGCACGATGCTCACATGGCCGTTCTCGGCAACCAGCAGGTCGAAGGAGACGTCGAGCGGATCGGCGTCCTTCTCCTGAGCGATCTGGGTGAGTGACTTGCCGACCGTCCACTGGTTCTCGGGTGTCGCGACCTCGGTGATGACCAGACCGTCGAAGTCCATCTGGAAGATCCCGGGGTCGTCGCTGCCGGCCTTCCACTCCTCCAGCTCGTCGCGGAGTCGCTGACGGCAGTCAGGGTCCTGCAGTCGGGCCATGACAGCCTCGTTGCCGCCGTCATGCACCCAGGCGGGCAAGGACCCGGAGAGGTGTCGGCTGCCCGCGGTGTAGGGGTAGACATCGAAGCCGACATCGATCCCCTCCTGATGGGCGGCCTCGACGACTTCCATCGCCGGAGGCAGGTTGCCCCACCAGCGCTTGCCGGAAGCCTTGAAGTGGTCGATCTGCAGGCGCAGCGGGGCTAGGGAGCTGACACGCCGAGCGATACCGATCATCGCCTCGACACTCTCGACCAGCTTGGAGCCCTCGCTGCGCAGGTGTACGGTGAAGAGCTTGCCCTTCCGTGCGGCGACCTCGGCGAGGGCTTCGACCTCATCGTCGGCGGCGAAGCTGCCCAGTGGATAGGCAAGCCCGACGGAGATGCCAAGGGCGCCTTCATCGAGGGCCTCTGCACCTACTGCGGCAATCCCGGCGATCTCCTTCGGCGTGGCAGGCCGGTTGTCGAAACCCATCACCCAGGCGCGTAGAGCGCTGTGACCGACTAGCTGGCCGACGCTGATGCTCGGACGGGCGGTAGCCACTCGGGACAGGTACTCGGAGGTGCGCAGCCAGGTCCAGGCCGGCTTCTCAGTGATGAAGGGGCACAGGGCATCGAGTTCGTCCTGCCGGCCCGCGCGCACCGGGAAGGGGGTGAACCCGCACTGGCCATTGACCTCCAGCGTCACTCCCTGCCGGACCTTGCTCTCCGCCGCCGGGTTCACAAGAATCGTGAAGTCCGAGTGGCTGTGTAGGTCGATGAAGCCGGGACTGACTGCGAGCCCCGGAGCCTCGAGAGTCTGAGTGGCCGAGGCCTGCGGGAGCGTGCCCACGGCTTTGATGGTGTCGCCGACGATCCCCACATCGCCGGTCCGCGGCGGAGCGCCGGTGCCGTCGAGAATCTGCGCCCCGCGGACCAGAACGTCGAACTGTGGCATTACTTATCCCCTGATTCCTCGCGGCTCCTGAAGGCTCGAATGACGATATCGGCCGCCTGCTCAATGGTGAAGTGCTCGGTGTTGATGACAAGGTCATAGCCCATCGGGTTGGAGGGATCGCAGCCGAAGCGCCCCCGGACGAACTGGTAGCGTTCGTGGTCGCTCTCGAGCACCTTCCGCCGGGCGGTCTTCAGGTCCATATCGTGCAACTCGGCGATACGGGCTACCCGCAGGGCCTCCGGGGCAAGGATGCGCACGCGGAAGGAGTCCTGCAGGATGCAGGTAGCAGCTCGGCCCACGATCACAGCCTTCCCCTGCTTGGAGATCTGCTTCATCACCTTGACCAGTGTGCGCAGATAGGTGGTCTCCGTAGGTCTGTGGCCCTCAAGCAGTTGCAGCAAGAGATTGCTGACGACGTCGGGGCTGTGCTCATCATGCTGCCGAACGTGGGCCACGTCGATTCCGGCCGTCTCGGCCACGTGGTCGATGAGCTCCTTGTCGTAGAACCTGAAGTCGAGTTCCCGGGCCACCAGACTGGCCACGTTGGTGCCGCCACTTCCCCACTGGCGCGAGATGGTGATCACATCGCGCCCGGCGCCATGGATGACAGTATCTCTTTCGAACCGCTGGTGCAGCCTTTGGTCAATCTCCCAGCGCCGCATCTGTCTGCCGACCAAGTGCTCATGGACTTCCACCGTCGGTCACCTTCTTTCCCTGGGCTGACCGCTGGACGAAGCCTCACTTCAAGGGTCTGGGGCTCTGTAAGTGCAACCAGTTGCGAGTCGAGTTTACCCGGAATCTGCGGCGGTACCTACCAGGCAGTCCAGCCTCCTTCGAGCGGGAGGTTCGCCCCGGTGACGTACGCCGAGGCCTCCGACGCCAGGAACAGTGCGACGCCCTTGATGTCCTCTTCCCCGGCCATGCGCCCCAGGGGCGTGCGCCGGCAGTAGTTGTCCACGAACTCCTGGGGCTGGTTGCTGAAGTATCCGCCGGGGCTGATTGCGTTCACGCGAACTCCGCGGGGAGCATAGAAGGCGGCCAGGTAGCGAGTGAGGTTGATCAGGCCTCCCTTGGCAAAGGCGTACTCGGCTGGATTCTTCATGCCCGTGCTGCCGTAGACGTCGAACTGTGGGCCGACCATTCCGTAGATAGAAGCGATGTTGATGATGCTTCCGGTTCCCCGGGGGCCAATCTGACCGCCGGCGCCGACGGTGCCCTCAGGACGCGAGACAGCGATGACCTCGCCCAGGAGGCGAGTGGCTAGCAAGATCCCGGTGGAGTTGACTTTGAGGGTCTCCTCCCACTGCGCGGCACTGACGGTCGAGAAGTCGCCGCCGGTGGAGCGTGCGACCGCGTTGTTGACCAGAACGTCGAGACGGCCGTAGTCGGCCATCAGATGGTCGGCGAGGGCTTTGACTGATTCCTCGTCGGCGATGTCCACCTGCGCTGCGACCCCATCAAGGTTCTGGGCCCGAAGCTCGGCCGCCTTCTGTTCGCAGGTGTCGAGGCTGCGGGAGGCGATGACGACCTTCGCCCCGGCCTCAGCGAGGGCGGTGCTGATGCCCGATCCGTACATTCCGGCGCCGCCGGTGACGACGGCGACTCGGCCCTCCAGAGAGTAAAGCTCGCCCACTTTGCGGGGCGCCCCGAAACTGTGTCGACTGTCCATTGCGGCGGCTCCTTTGACTGCCCGGCAGTGCTCGGGCTGCGGGTTTCTGCAGTCCGCCCTACGCACTGAGGGTCTGTCCATCGGTATCCTCAGTGCCGAGGGCACCTTTCGTCATCAGGTGGCAGCCATCCTGCCTCAAGGCCGGGACAGGTACTGTTCTGGCTGGATGCGGAAGATTGCCCGGATACAGGAAGGACCCAGGCGCCTGGACGCCGAAACGTCCTCTGCAAATCGCTGTGTGGCACAGGGACCCGTACCAGGAGGTTGATCTCGTGTCGACGGACGTCTATCCCAGTGAGATGGAGAACCTGCTTCAGAACGTTGAGCCCCAGACGCGGTCTGTGTGGCTCATGGAACGGGCAGGTGAGAGGTTAGGTCTTCCCACCCACGAGATCCACGAGTTGGTCGCCCCGCAGCAGGTGACGGCCTTCCGGATCCCGTGCAAGATACTCGGGAAGGTCGTGAACTTCTGGGGCTGCCTGTCGCTACACAACTCGGCGCGTGGTCCCTTCAAGGGCGGGATTCGTCTCGCCTCGGACGTGACCATCTGGGAGACGATTGAGCTCTCTCGGCTGATGACACTCAAGTGCGCCGTGTGTGACGTGGAGTTCGGCGGCGGCAAGACGGGCATCCGGGTCGACATGGCCCAGATGTACGAGCTCTTCGGCCGCAAGCCGCGCGACCTGGCCTTTGAGAAGATCATCTCGCTGGACGCCGTGGAGTACTACGCGCAGCACTTCCGCGATGTCTTCAGCAGGCACACCTACATCCCTGCCCCCGACATGGGCACCGGGCCGGATGAGATGGCCTTCATCTACAACGAGACCCAGGACCCGGCGTCGGTCACGGGCAAGGGTGACGGAGTACAGGGTTGGCTGCCGGGTCGTAAGGAGAGCACGGGGATCGGCTGCTCCTATGTGACTTTGCGGATGCTGCAGGAGGGGCTCGGCATCGATCCTGCCGGGGCGTCGGTGGCGATCCAGGGCTTCGGCAACGTTGGCCGCCCACTGGCCGTCGACCTGGCAGCCCACGGGTGCCGCATCGTGGCGATCACGGACCTGTATGGCGGCGTCTATAACTCTGACGGTCTCGACATCGATGGGCTGCTGGAGCATTTCGGTAAGGAGGCCACGGTCGGGGGCTTTGCCGGAGGTCAGCCGATGGAGGGCAAGAGTCTGTTCCGTGTCGAGGCGGATGCGGTGATTCCGGCGGCAGCAGGCGGCGTCATCAACCAGGAGGTTGCCTCTGAGCTGGCGGCGCGGTGCGTGGTGGAAGCCGCCAACATGCCCACGACTGTGCAGGGCATGCAGGTGCTCGAGGAGCGCAAGATTCCGGTCGTGCCGGATATCCTGGCCAACGCCGGCGGCGTGATCGCGTCGATGCTCGAGTACTCGAGCTCGCTGTCGGCGATCAAGCCGAGCCGGGAGGGCGTATATCAGGTGGTGCGGGAGAAGATCGGCGAGAACTTCGACCTGGCGTCGGAACGGTGCCGGAGCGAACAGGTGAGTCTGACACAGGCTGCGGTGGAAATCGCCGTAGAACGGGTATACAAGGTAATGAAGGGACGGCGAATGCTCTAGCCGGGCGTTTTGGCCTGAGAGGGCCTGGCTCGGAGCGAGTTCCCCGGCCTTGCAGCAAGGTCAGTGGCGGCAGGGCGCGGAATAGGTCTGGTGCAGAGCCGCCGGGACGCCTGGCCGGGGCGTATGTTACCGGCTTGTGGAAGCCGTTTGCAGGGCGGAGGCATGCTGGACAGTTGTGCCGAATACTGCTATTCTAGCACATAGAACAAATGGCGGACGCATCGCTTGCGTACCCCACTTGGGAGGCGAGCCTCTTGCGGTGCCCACTTACCGGTACTGTGCTACTTCTGTGCGTAATTCTGAGCGTAGGTTACGCGCAGGAGGTCAAGGTCGAGTATTTCGCGGCGGACCCGGCAAAAGCGATTGACCTGAATGCTCCAGACCTCAAGAGCGAGATGCTCGATCTGGGCATTGTCATCGCGAATGTGTCGGACAATGCGGCGGTAATGGACCAGGTCCTGGCCCAGACCCGCGAGAAGCCGGTGAAAGCGGTCTGCTACGCGGTACGGATCACCAACCAGACCGGTAGCCCGATTCCGCTGAGCTACGACACCGTCAATCTTGCCTCGGGAACCTGGCAAGAGGTGGACGCTGACTTCACCAATCCCACCTTCGACAAGGCGAGTCCGGTGACGGAGTGGGCCGGTGCGAAGTCTATCTTCGCCAAGGGCAAGACCCTTGCGGATGGCGCGACGGTGGACGGTGTGGTGTTCTACGAGCTGCCCAAGGAGACCGCGTCGACCGGCGGGATGCTGGGCGCTTCCATGGGCTCTGGGATGGACATGGGCGGCATGATGGCGGCAGCCCCGGCGCCGCAGGAGCCGCCACGCCGCATCCAGTACGTTGCGCCCGCGTCCCTGAAGGTCAAGGCTGCCGAGCCGCGTGAGGCACCGGATCTTCTGCAGGACCTCGACCTGGAGTGGACGAGCGTTTCGTCGCTCAGCGCGCCTCCGGGTGGCAAGCCCCGGATCTTCCCGGGCATGGGCAATGTGGATGACAACACGCCCCTGCGCGTGGGGACGCCGGGTGCTCTGAAGGCCGCTCCGAAGAGCCCGGTTGAGGCCAGCGTGAACCTTGTGGGCGAGCAGCCGGCAGCCGGAATGGGTGGCATGCCTGGGATGTCGGGCATGGGCGGCAGCATGGACATGATGGGGATGCCCAGCGGAATGCCCGGGATGCCTGGAATGCCTGGTATGGGCGGCGGCATGCCGGGGATGCCCGGAGCGCCTGGTGGTCCGGAGATGGCGCCCGGTGCGCCGTCTATGCCTGGCGAGATCCCGGAAACAGGCGGAAAGCGTCCGCGTCGCCCAGGTGCGGGGCCGGAAGAATAGCTAAAGGCGGGTCGCCGTTGAGGTGTGCCCACCGTGGGGCTCGAAGTAGCCCGCTGCCACAAGAAGAGTCGCAGGGACCGCCAGCCTGGCAACGGGCTGGTGCCTGCGGTTGTAGCCTAGTGTGATGTTGCACGGACGGCACGAAGCTCCCGGTCGTGGCCGTCTGAAAGAGGTGTACCGACGTTGCTCCCGCGGCCTCTGTCGCCGCGACCTCCGATGCAGAACGCAGGGAGAGCTGACCGATGAGATCACGCATGCAGTGGACCGCCTGCCTGGCACTCACCCTCCTGGTGACTAGCGGCGCCCTGGCACAATTCCCCGGAATGCCCGGAATGCCGGGCGGAGGCGCAATGCCCGGGGACCTGAGCCAGTTACTGGGGCAGTTGGGTGGCATGATGGGTGGCGGCATGGAAGGCGCAGGGATGGGCATGGCGGCGGCGCCCGCCCCCAGCAAGTACATCTCCCCGCTGGTTCCCCTGTGCTGGGCAGTGGGCCGGTCGCAATACCCCGGCATCGCCTGCCTGTACGCGACCAAGCAGCAGAAAGCCCAGCTTGAGGCCCTGATTCGTCAGGTCGCCCCGAGCATCGAAGGGCGCTACTGGGTCAAGTTCGCCGACGTCACCGTTGATACCGATCCCCCCAGCTTCATCCGTGAGGTGCTCGCCGCCAAGTACCGCCTCCCCAAGGGCGGCGGCGGTGCGGCTGGAGCGGCCGCCGGTATGGAAGGCGGCAGCGCCGAGGCCGGTGCAATGGGAATGGGCATGGGGATGGAGGGCTCCGGCATGGCTGGAGCGGCGGCTGCCGGCAGCGTCTCCGATAAGGAACTCAAGGTCGAGGCCCGGCGTGCGGCTCCCTGCATCGTCATCTTCGGCAAGGACATGTTCAGCCAGGGCGCAGGCGCTGCGACACCCGCTGCAGCAGCAACCGCCGCGATGCCCATGGAAGGCGGCAGCATGGACGCCAGCGGGATGATGGGTGGCGCCATGGGCGGCACTGCAGCTCCGGCGGCCGGCGGCAGCAAGTGGTCCCTGATGGACCGCAGCTTCATGGTCTACTGGTCCTTCGTCGGCAACAAGGAAGTCCCGACCCCGGAAATCCTGCGCTTCGTCCTCGACGCCGTGGGCGACCGTCAGGCCGGCATCGACCGCTTCGCGCGGCAGCTCAAGCAGGACAACAAGAACGCGAGTGTGACGCTGGAACTGGCTCGCGCTTACGTCCGCGCTCTGGAGCGCGGCAAGTCCTTCCTGCCGGGGCTCGGACTTAGCGCCGACCCGGCTCGTGCCCGGGTCGTCCAGCAGAATCAGTACATGGCGGACTACCTCCTGGCCCGCGCGGAGACCCTTGGCGGCGGCCGAAGCCTCGTGCGTGATATCCGCGACGAGCAGGCCAAGCTCGCGGGCTCCTTCCGCTACTGCCCGCCGACAAGCCTCACTCCTATGCTGAGCCAGTACTTCCCGGGCATCGTGGGCTACTACCAGAATCAGGGCCAGCGTCTGCAGCTAGAGGCCTTGCTCGACACGCCCGCCGTCCAGCAGCAGATGAACAACGGCCACTACTGGTGCAAGCTGGTTAACCTCGTCTCGAAGGACACCGCCAAGGACACCAGCGTCATCGGCATGGTTCAGGACGAGAAGCTGGACGCCGAGATTGAGAACTACCCGGCCCTGGTCCTTTGCGGCCAGGACATCTTCAAAGAGGGCGACCCGGTCACTCCTGCCCAGGCAGCAGCAGCCGGTGCAAGCGCCGGCGGAGCAGGGATGGGCATGGAGGGGATGGCGGGCGCGCCTTCCGGTTCCGGCATGGAGACCGGCGGAGCGGCCGCGACACCCCAGGGCTCGACCTCCACTGATGACGGCAAGCTGACCGGCTGGATCCTCGGTGGCGCCGGAGCCGCTGCAGCCGGCACGACCACGGCGGCCATGCCCGGTGGTGCCAGCGGCAGCGCACCGGAGGGCATGCCCTCTGGTGGCGAGGCGATGGCTGAAGGCACGATGCAGACCGCTGCGTCGGCCGTCGGCGAGATGACCTGGAGCGACTGGGACTATCGCCAGCCCAACCGCATGGCGTACCTGATGCAGTACGTCCTGTTCCAGGGCGCTCGAAGCGCCAAGGCCATTCCGAGCAGCGCAGACCTGGCCGCCAAGATGCAGACGGCCGTCACCATCGACAACGCCGCTCGTGCACTCAAGAACGACAAAGAGCATGACGACATCGATCTTCTCCTGACCGTCGGTCAGGGCTTCGTCGACCTCAAGCAGCACTACATGGCGGACTACTTCCTGGCTCGCGCAGAGAAGTGCGCCAAGGATCTGGACAAGAAGATCGCCGAGACCGAGAAGCGCCTCGCCGACGACGAGTTCGTCTCGGACTCCGAGCGCAACACCTGGAAGGACCGCTACGCCCGGCAGCGCGATGAGTTCGTCGTCTACCGCGATCGCATTCGCCAGCTCCGCATCGCCCTGCTCACGAGCTTCGGCAACGAGCAGCCGACGAACCAGATACCGGTTCTCCTCACCGACTTCCCCGGCATCATCGTCTTCTACGAGGGCGACTCCAGCTATGACCCGTCAGCAGCGGCCGAAGAACCGGATGCCAAGACGCCGGTCGTCAGCCGCCAGTCGGGCGCGGTTCGCTCCCTGCTGAGCCAGCCGCACATCGCCAAGTACATCGAAGACAAGTACTGGGTGAAGTACATCCGGGTCAAGTCCAGTGACAAGGATCCGCGGCCCGGTATCACGCCCAAGCCAGACTGGATGACCCGGCTCCCGGCAGTGCTCATCATGGGCGCCGACCTCTTCCATACTGTCGGCCCGCGGGTAGCCGGTGGTAAGACGGCTGCCGGAGCGGCCGCAGCAGGAAGCGCTGAGACAGGCGCGATGGCCGGCGGCGTGGCACCCGGCATGGAGATGGGCGCCGGCTCGATGGGCCCCGGTATGGAGGGTGCCGCAGGTGGCGCCGCTGCCGGTGTGTCCTCAACAGGCGACCCGGCTGAGTGGCTCCCGCCTGCAGGTGGTGGAGCAGCAACCACCGCTCAGGCTGGCGCTGAGGGCTCGATGAGTGCTGAGGCCGGGGGCGCCATGCCCATGGCAACCGCGGCAGCTCCTGCCGCCGGTGGGCCTCCGCAGCCGATCGGCATCCTCACCGGCACCTCGCCGATGGACGGCATGTTCGCCCAGTGGGCAGACTATGGTCACGAGAACCAACTGGGTCTGCGCCAGGGCTATGTGATGGTGCACTGGTCCTACATGGGCCGCAGCCAGCTCCCGCGGGAGTGGAACCAGCAGGCGCACAGCGCCAGCCAGAAGCCGGAAGACTTCGACTACTTCCGCCGGCTCCTGGAGCGCACCTACGAGGTCGATCGCCTTGCGCACCAGGCCTACGAGGAGGAGCGACTGGCCTCGGGGATGACGCCCGCAGCCACTCCTGCCGCCACGACGGTGCTTGACCTGGCCTCCGAGTACGTTGGCCTCCCCGGAGCCTACATGGCTGAGTACATGCTGTCGCGCGCCGAGTACCTGGTGCAGCAGAAGTGGGAACCGGTGACCTCTCGCGTCACGAAGGCTGCAGACGCGGCCCTCGCCGAGCAGGCCAAGGGACGAGACTTCACCGGCGGCGACTACCTGGTAGAGATCCGCAACTTCCTGCAGCAGACACCCGAGGACCGGTCGGCCTGGATGGCCTCTCCGGCCCCGAAGGCATGGTTGGCGGCAACCGTCGCGCTCCGCCGCATGGGGATGCTTCCGACCGTCTACCTGCCGCAGTATGTGTCCCTGCAGTACGCTTCAGCCGCCGGTGACGGGCAGGGCGCCATCGCCTCCTCCTCGCTGATGGGCCGCCCGATCCCGGCGTACTTCCAGCTCCCGCCGGAGAAGCTGACCGACACCCAACTCAGGGAGGTTCGCACCTCTGCGATGAACGCGCTGTCGGCCGGCGCGATCGGCGTGGACCCGAAGGCGCTGTGGTCGCGGCTCCTGCTGGTTGAGACCGAACTGCGCGCTCGCCGCGGTGCCACCGACATCGATAGCTCCTGGCGCGAGATCATGTCCCTGTGGACGAGCCGCCAGCAGACCAGCACCGGCTACTCCGACAAGATACTCGAGGCGCTGGACAGGGCAGTCGACGGCGAGATCAACGTCCTCCGGGCCCTCAACGATGCGGGCATGCGCATGCAGGCAGCGCCGGGCTCCGGTGCGGACATGGCGAACCGGACGATGAGCGCCGCCACGGAGGAGAACCCGGACTGGGCGGGCAGCCCGCTGAGCGAAGTCGCCAGTCTGCGCGACTACCTCAAGGCCCGGCCGCACGATCGCGCTGCGGACCAGGCCCGTTACCTGATGGGCGTCATGCTCGAGACCGGGCCGACGGCAAACGACATGCGGCCGCTCACCAACGCAGCCTCTGAGCAGTACGGCAAGCTCAAGCCGATGGACACTCCGCCGCACTGGTGGCGTTTCGGCTATGGCCGCTGGGACCGCTTCCAGGCCAACTAAGGTACTCACGACGAGGGACCTTCTTCTCTCAGAGTGAAGAAGGTCTCCTCTGTCTCCAGGACGAACTAGCAGGCCGCGGCTGATACAGTCGCGGCCTGTCCTTTTGTAGCGCGCGCTGAGCAAGCGCGGGAGGCATGTGCACGCCCTGCGGGCCGATCTGTGCCGCAAGGCGACCATCCCTGGCCTTCGCGTTGCTTGACGGGTTGCGTGGAATGCGGCTATACTCATTTGGCGAGCCACTTCCATATAGCCCTCGAGTCGCCGCAAGCCTTTCGAGGTGGTTTCTTCATGCGCTTTAAACGGCTGCTGCCCTACGCAATCGCCATCGTCGTTGTGGGCTTTGCGTGCTCCGTCGTCACCGTGACCAAGCCCTTCGCCCAGGGAGAGCCCAGTGCCGCGCCTCCCACCGATGCCGCAAGCGGCGCGCCGCCTGAGGCAGCCAGCGGCTCGCCCTCCGGCGAACCCGGCGCAGGGCCCGCTCAGGGCGCTGCCGGTGGTGGCGGTGCAGGTTATTCCTGGAGCGAGGCGACCATGCCGGAAGAGCTCCTCATGACCTATGGGGAGTTCCTGACCCAGGAGGCCCAGGCTCCGGTGCCGCTTCCGGAGTTCTACCTGCTAGAGGACAACGGGACGCCCAAGAAGTACACGCGCAACCAGTGGTACGGCCTCAGCCGGATCTATGCCGACCAGCCGGTCAAGCCCGACGTGAAGCTCGTCGGCACCCCCGGCAACAGCCTGTGGAACCAGGTCTACCTGGAGGCTGCGGTCAAGCACAATGAGGTCAATGCCATGTGGTCGTGCTGGCAGGATGCGACCACCAACTTCTGGTTCGAGGTTGGGTACCCGCGCATCGGCCCGCAACTGCTGCAGTATGACTGGACGCGCAAGGCCATCCGCAACCCGGACGGGACCATCCGCTGGGGACGCTGGGAGGCCACGCTGCCCGACCGCTTCACCATCGTGGTGCCGGTGGTCATGCATGTGAAGGACCGCTGCCAGCAGACCTTCGGTACGCGGTTCTACAACCGCATGAAGCCCTTCGATAACATGGGCGATGGCCGCTCGCCCTTCAAGTTCATGACCTACTCCGGCGGCTACTACCGCCCCAACACCTTCTACCTGGCCGATGAGGCCATCCAGGTGTGGGCGGGTCTCTGGAGTGACCTGCGGGTCCAGCTCCGTCTGTTCGATCCGACGAACACTGAGGTTGTCAGGGCAGCCCAAGGCTCGGGCCTCAGCCCGGCGATCTTCACTCAGATGGTGCATCCGCCAGTCATCAACTACCAGCCCCGCTACCGGCTCCTCCTGCCTCATGAGGACGACCGGTTCAAGGGTGGCCGTTTGGCGCTCGAGGGTCAGGAAGGCTGGTACTTTGAGTTCTCCTTCACCCTCACCCGCGACCAGTTGCGCTCCGTCACCAACGCGGAGGCTCGCCTCGTGTGCATGGTGAACGGCGCTCCGACACCGCCGCAGCGCATGAAGTTCCTGGCCGGTGCAGCAGGCGCAGCCGGTGGCGCTGCGGGTGCTGCCGGCGCCCCTGGTGCCCCTGGCGCCCCGTCCGGTATGCCGGGAGAGCCGGGCGCACCCGGCGGCAGTGCCGAAGCACCCAGTGGTTCGCCTTCCGAACCGGCGCCCGCTGTGGCTCCCTAAGGCCGGACAACAACTCGCTGCACATCCATAGGCAGAACAAAGGGCTCGCCGCGTGCGAGCCCTTTTCGTACCCATCGACCTGTCGGCAGGTGAGACCCATGAAGGACTTCGCGATCCGCAGTCCACAGGAAGTGCGTTTCGGTTGGGGGGCGATTGGTGGCCTCCCGCAGGCTGTGGCCCGTTTGGGTGCGCGTCCGCTGGTGGTGACCGGCGGGGCCTCGATCGAGGCTGGTGGCCGGCTGGCAACCATCCTCACCTCGCTGACCGACGCCGGTCTCACACCCGTCCGTTTCCGGGGCGTTGAGCACGACCCCTCAGTGGAAACAATCGACCGTGGGCGCGGTGTGCTGGCTGCAGAGGGATGCGACTGCGTGGTCGCGATCGGTGGCGGAAGCGTGATGGATGCTGGGAAGGCTATCGCGGGGCTTGCCGGGGAGTCTGCGCCCACGGCCGACTTCGTCGCGGGCAGGGCCATCACCGGTCGCTGCCTGCCGATGGTGGCCTGCACCACGACCTCGGGCACCGGCTCCGAGGTGACCCATGTGGCGGTGCTGACGGACTCTTCGCGTCAGGTCAAGGCCAGCATCCGCACCGAGGGGATGATGCCTGCGGTCGCGATCGTGGACCCGGAGCTAACGGTGTCGATGTCTCCGGAGACGACTGCCTTCACCGGGCTTGATGCCCTCACGCAGGCCCTTGAGTCCTATATCTCCGTCGGCGCGAATCCCTTCAGTGACCCGCTTGCCCTGCAGGCTGCGACCCTTCTCACGGGGTCGGTACGGAAGGCTGTGCGAGAGGGCAGCGACCGTGCCGTCCGCGAGAACATGGCTGCCGGGAGCATGCTTGCGGGTCTGGCCCTGGCGAGTGCCAGACTGGGCCTGGTGCACGGCCTGGCTCATCCCCTGGGGGTGCTGTACCACCTCGCCCACGGGCAGGCCTGTGCGCTGCTGCTTCCGCACGTGCTGGAGTTCAACGCCCCGGTGGCCGAGGCCAAGCTCGCGTGTCTTGCCCGTGCCTGCGGCATCTCCTCCAACCCGGTCGACACTGCAGCCGCCTACATGCTGGTTGTATGGGTGCGCGAGTTGTGCGCCGAACTGGGCTGCCTGCAGCCACTGGCGGACCTGGGTCTTCGGCGAGAGGACTTCGGCGCCATCACGGCGGCCACAATGGCCTCGGGTTCCACCAAGGCCAATCCCCGCCCCGTCACCGAGGCCGATGTGACCCGTATCCTCAATCGTGCCGCCTAACCCCACGTCTAACTCTGTCCCAAAGGAAAGCGGGCGTCCCACTGGGACGCCCGCTTTTGTGTCTGGTCAGGAGACGAGGCCGGTCAGAACCCAAGCTCAAGTCGGCCGTCAGGCAGCCATTGCTTGCAGTACTCGGCGCTCTCCCGCAGTTGGTCGAGCAGGACCTCTGTGGGGGTCAGCGGATCGGGTCGCACATCGACGATCAGCCAGTGTACGTCCGTCGGCTCCAGGACCTCAGATACCCAGCTATCGGCGAAGTGCTCGTGAGCCTGCACGAGAGACTCAATGATCGCGTCGAGGCGCAGGTATCCCTGCTGGTTGTACTCCTCGGTGAAGGGCCAGAACCGGCAGGCCTCGGGTGTTGTCTGCTGCAGGCGGATGACCTCGGCGAAGGGTCCCAGGGCACGGAGCCACTCGCGGTAGTCCAGGTCCTTGCCATGCAGCCCGTGGTGCATTCCCGCCATCTGTCCGAGGTTCAGGGACAGTCGGATCGGGCAGCCAGAGTTCTTGCGGTTAGCCTCGATCAGGAACTCCTCGGCCTGCTTGAGGGTCCAGGGCACGCAGGAGGGAACGCAGCCCTGATCCTGCGAGATCGAGGCCAAGCCCTTGTCGCGCCCGATCTGCGCCAGGTCGCGCAACAGCTCGATGAGCCGCTTGACGGCCTGCTTGCAGCCGTACTCCCCGCTCTCAAGGACCTCGGCGGAGATCGTGTCCCAGTGGCCGGCGATGCGGTTGGTACCGACCTCACGCGCCAGGTCCATACAGGTGACGATCCACTCAATCATCTTCTGTCGAGGGATCGGGTCGGCATGTGAGATCCCGTGAAACAGTCGCGGCGCGAGACCCGCGTAGACATCGGAGACAACGACATTGTACTCTTCGGTTGCTTCGCGTGCCTCCCGGGCCTGTGAGAGTTGAAAGTGGCGATCCCCTGAGAAGAAGGGGTCAAGGACATCCGTATTCAGTTCGTGACAGGAGTAACCAAGCTCGGAAGTCAGGCGGATCCAGTTCTGCGGCTGCTCCCAGCGGCCGACACAGAAGGCGCCGCTGAGGCCAAGGTGCAACTGCAACGTGCGGGGCATTCGACTCTCCCATAAGGTCGCAGACCATCGAGGCAGAGCCTAGGATCGGCAGGAGGCGGACGAGAGCTCCCTCAACCGCCCGGACGTGCGGTCCACGTGACCGCTGACTCGCGGGCAGTACCGGGGCCGGAGCCACCTGCCGTTCAACTGCGGGCTCTGGGGCAGAGCTAACGAACGCCGACCCGGCCGGACCAACTCACTGGTCGGTTGCCGGGGCCGGCGTCAAGAGGTGACGTGCTGCACCATAGCTTCCAAGGGTCTGCGATCGCGTGCCGCCGGGCTCTCTGCCGGATAGCCCAGCGGGGTTAGTACAACAGGCTCCAGCTCCTCGGGCAGGCTCAGGGCGCTCGAGAGCGCCTTTGCATCGAAGGCGCCGATCCAGCAGGTTCCGAGCCCCTCCGCGGTAGCTGCGAGAATGATATGGTCCATCACGATTGCGGCGTCAACATCGGCGAAGCACTTGCCGTCGGAGCGCGTCCAGGCACGATCCGACTGCGAGCAGACGACGATCACTGCGGGAGCGCTCCAGCACCACTCACGTCCGTAGGCGGCCTTGAGCTTCTCCCGCGCTGCACCAGTGATCACGAGGATCTGCACCGGCTGGCGGTTGGCGGCAGTCGGTGCCAGACGACCGGCTTCGAGAACGCGGTTGAGTTTGTCGGCCTCGACCGCGTCAGGCTTGTAGGCGCGAATACTGCGACGCGACTGAATCACATCGTACAGCTCCACCCTACCCACCTCCTGCTAGTTGCCGGGTGTGACCGGCTGGTCGGCCGGACTCTGGGGCACCGTCTCCTGGGGCGGCTCGGGAGCAGGCCCTGCCGGAGCCACGTTCTCAGGCGCGGCGACCTCAGGGGCTGCGTTCTCTTCAGGGATGGCTGCCGGAGCTTCCGCGGACGGTCCCTCCGGTGTGGCTTCGTTGAGGCTCACGCTGGGCGCCGAGGGAATATCGTCGACAGCACTCGGATTGCCGCAGCCGCCCAGCATCCATGTCAGGCTCACGAGTCCGCCCAGGCACACCAACCACAGGCCCGTTCGCATCCGCCCTTACCTCCTGCTTCTCGAGGTATGCACCCGGCTCTTTGGCCCGGGCCTCGAAGCGCATCTAGTGCATGGTCTGTCCGCCGTCAACGTTTAGTGCCTGACCGGTCACGTAGGAGGACTCATCGCTGGCCAGGTACAGAAGCACTGCGCAGACATCCGCGTAGGCGCAGCCGCGCTTCATCGGGACCTTGTCGACGTACATGGACCGGACTTCCTCGACCGTCTTGTTCCAGCGCTTCGCGTATTGCTCGTACAGACTGTCCTGCCACAGCGGCGAATCCAGCAGGTTGCCGGGGCAGATAGAGTTGACGCGGATGCCGTGCTCGGCGAGCTCCAGGGCCAGGCTCTGGGTCAGGCCGATGCCGCCGAACTTGCTGGCAGCGTAGGCGCTGTTTTTGCTGCTGCCGGTCTTGCCCGACTTGCTGTTGATCTGGATGATGGCGCCGGACTTCTGCGCAATCATCATCTTGGCGGCGTGCTTGGCCATGACCATGTAGCCGACCAGATTGACGTCGATGACCTTGCGCCACTTGGCGACCTCGAACTCGGTGATGGGGCCCGAAGTGAGGATCCCGGCGTTGCTCACGAGAAGGTCGAGGCGGCCGAAGCGCTCGCGGAGCTTGTCGAAGGCGCCCAGCACCTGGGCTTCGTCGGTGATGTCGCAGCCGAGGCCGAAGGCCTGCACTCCGTACTTGTCGGTCAGCAGGCGTGCGACTTCCTCGACACCGACGGCGTTGACGTCAGTGAGCATGAGGTTGCAGCCGTGGGAGGCCAGGCAGGCTGCGATGGCCTCGCCCAGGCCCTGCGCGGACCCGGTGACGATGGCGTACTTACCCGACAGACGCGGCGCCGGGTTGGGTTGTGGATAGGTGTCAGGTGTTGCCATGGGTCAGGACCTCTCGGTTCGGTATGACGCTCTGCGTCAGGGTGGTTCGTCAGGCGAAGGTCGGGCCGACGGATCAGCCGGTCGACCCGACCTCGGTCCTCACGGAAGGAAGTGCTCGATGAGCGCCTGCTCGGCTTCCTTGGTCCAGGCACCCTCGGGGCTCAGCTTGGCCGCGACCTCGGGAAGGGAGTCCTTCAGGTCTTCGAGCGGGGTCAGAGGCAGGTCCTTGATCTGCGGGTAGATGACGACCTTGCCCGTGAAGCGGGCTGCCTTGACACCTGCGAGGCCCTCATGCGCCGCGGGCAGGCCACCAACGGCAGCCACGGAGCGGTTCGGAGAGAGCTCGCCCTCCTCGGCCATGTGGAGGACCTTGCGCAGGTCGTCGATGGAGGAGCCGCTGCTGCCGGTGTAGCGGACCTTGCGCAGCGCAACGTCGCTGACATCGAGGTTTGCCATGGTCCCGCGTGCCACGCCGGCGAAGATATTGAGCCATCCGCCGTCGGCAACGTAGTCCGCGCCCTGAGAGACGAGCACCGGAGCCGGAACCAAGACGACGACGTCATCGAAGCCCTCCGGGGCGATTTCCCGGAGCTTGGCGTCAAACTCCTCCGGGGTCATCTCTTTGGGGTTCAGGCAGAGGAGCTGCTTGCCCTTCGCCTTGGCCGCTGCGCCGAAGCGCTCCGGCAAGGTTGCGAGGCGCTCGCCGTCGATGTCGCTGGCGACGACCACGGAGGGGCCATCGGAGGTCTCGACGGCCAACTGCACGTGCATCTGCCCCATCGGACCTGCGCCACCGAGGAACCAGGCTTTGCCGCCGCGCTTGAACTCGGGGCCACGGGTGCTGTAGTAGCCGGCGGAAACGTCGGAGCCGCTGGCGCCCTGGTAGAAGTGGCCGTCGTAGTGGATGCGGCCCACGTCGATGCTGAGCTTGCGGGCCAGCTTGTTGCGCGTGATGAGGTTGAGCACGCCGTGCTTGCCCAGCCGTGCCGCAGCCATCTCGACCAGCTCGGGCGACGGGTCGCCGAGGATGAAGATGTCGTCGGCTCCGGCCTCACCGAGAAGGGCCTCGGGATCGAGCTCGGACAGCGGCTTGGTCTCCTCGACCGTGATGCCCGCCGTGTAGCACAGGCTCTTGAGGTCGCCGGCGACGGAGGCCGGGACATCAGTCAGCAGTACCTTGGCCGGGAAGACGCTGGCGTACTCGAAGGAGCCGATGCTGTAGCCGGTCTTCTCGCAGCCCGGGGCGCCGATTGCCCAGACGACTCCGCCCTGCTTGAGGACCTTGCGCGGCCGCACCCGATAGGCGCAGACGACACAGGCCCAGGGCTCGGCCAGGGCGGCCTCAGCATAGCCCGCCTCATCGGCCATCGGGATCAGATAGCAGCCATCGTCGCCCTCAAGCAGCTCCGGGCCGAGGATGGTGTACTCCTCAAGCGCGCCCGGAAGCATGTACCCGAAGGCGAGGTTCTTGCCCTTGTAGTAGGCCTCGGCCTGGACCACGAAGCGTTCGCCGACGTTGTACTTGCCCTTGTAGTTGTCGCCGACTTTGACGATGGTGATGGCCGCCTCATGACCGATCACGATGGGGTCGTTCGCCAGATCGCGGCTGTACAGTCGCGGGTGCTCGCCGCCAAGGTTGAGGATCTTGATGTCGGAGAAGCACAGTCCCGCCGCATCGACGCGCGCGAGAAGCTGATCGGGACCGACCTCGTAGGTCGGGATCTCGACCGGCTTGCCGCCCTTGCCGAAGGACTCCAGGTCCTTCCCGAAGACCTGCCATGCCAACATCCTCGGAGCAATATCACCGGCGCCGGCTTTGTATTCGTCGAAGGTCATGTCACATTTCCTTTCCTACCAGAGAACGCACCCGGGAGGCCGGTTCGCGGCCCGCGACGCGTTCTATCCTCGCTTTTCCAGGATTGCCATGCGGTACTTCTCGTCCGGCCGGGCGAAGATGGCGTCGACCTGCTCCTGCGAGAAGAAGTTCGGGCCGCCCAGGGCATAGGTGCCGACGAGGATGCGAGCGGTCTTGCAGGCCATGTGGGTCGCGTTCTCGACCTCGGCCGGCGTGCCTCCCAGGGTAATGAGCCCGTGGTTCTGGACCAGGATGGTCTTCGGGCGCATTCCGTAGCGCTCCACGTAGGCCTCGACCTCGGCCTTCACTTTGCGGGCCAGGGGCACACCCGGATCGGTGTAGGGGATCCAGACCGGGGCGACACCGCAGCAGACGATCTCGTCCGGGAAGATGCGACCCTCGAAGGCCTTCTGCCCGTCCCGTGCGCAGGTGATGATGTTGATCGCGGTCGGGTGGGTGTGAGCGACGAAGTTCACGCCCTCCATGCTCAGCATGATGGCATGCAGCAGGGCCTCCACCGAGGGGCGACGACCCTTGGCGTTGACGGAGGCATCGGCGAAGCCCTTCTTGACTGCGGCGTCGGAGATGTCGGTAGCGTCAAGCAGCTCGAGCACCTTGTTGAAGCGCACGCGGACAAAGCCTTCGGCGGTGATGGTGCGCAGCTCAGTCCCGGAGGCCTTCACGCAGAAGGTCTCGTCGTCCATCCGAGCGGAAGTGTTGCCCTCGCCCAGGATTGCGAAGTCATTGGACGGGTCGCCCAGACGGTTGGACATGGCCACCAGATCGGCAAGCACAGCGTCAGACATGGAATCTCGCCAACTCCTTTGTTATGCACACGTAACGGATAGTGGAAGGTTCCCCGGACGCTGCCGCTTTCCCTTGTCCAACCAGCCGCAATCGGCCTGCAGGGATCGGGCAAGCCGGGCAAGCTGCCGAGGGGTCTGCCTGGTCTCGTGACTAGCGTACCGTTACCCGCAACTCCTGGAAGCCGCGCAAGGTGGTGTACTGGGAGTCGGGGACGATCTCAGCCCACAACTGGTGCGGCCCACGTTTGGCCTTCCAGGGGACCGAAACGGTGACGATCCCAAAGCCCTCTCTGCGCAGGGTCTCGGCCGGCTCCTTGCTGCGGGTGTTGAGCCCGTCCGGGTCGACCCACCGAGCTGCGGGCAGCCGCGTGATGAACTGCGGCCCGCCGATCGGTTCGCCACCCTTCGCGGGGTCGCCGTCCCAGAATCGCACGCGGACCTGCCGAGCGTCCATTCCCCCAACGTTATGAACCGTCGCCTGAAGCCTCACGGTTCCCTGGTCCACCGGCTGGTGGTCGGAGAGCGTCAGGTCGCCCTCCGAGAAGAAGCCGACCACCGGGCGGACGAAGTAGCGGAAACAGCACTCGTTGGCACGCTTCAGGACCGCGTCGCTGCAGCGGCCGGTAGTGAAGAACGCCAGGCCGCGCATCTCGGGGCCCTGCATACGCACTCGACGGACCTGTTCCTCGAGCTCCTCCGGGGTCACGTCGCCGAAGTCGCTGGAGATCGACAGGCCAAGGATGGTCTTCTTGATCACCTGCATCGAGCGGGCAACCTGGACGCGCTGAGTCAGGTAGTCCTCGAAGGAGTGTAGGTCATTCCAGGCGCGGAAGTAGTTCTCGTACACCTCACACAGGATGACGTCGGCGCTGTCGCGGAAGAGGTTGCACTCCAGCGGTGTGAGGGAGCCGAACTGCCAGACGGCCACGAACTGGTCGGGGCGATCGAGCCGGGCCTGCTTGAGGATCTTACCGAACTCCAGGGCCAGGGCCGTCTGCTCCGGATGCTGGTCCCACATCCCCAGCTCGTCGATGGCGATGCCGTCCCAGGGCCGGGTGTCAGTGTAGTCTTTGAGGATACGAGGCGCAAGGGCACCCATGTCCAGCCCCGGCGGGATGTGCTCCCAGCGGGTGCCGCCGAAGTAGCTCACTCCGTCGGCCCTCTTGAGCGCTACTACGCCACGGGCATGGAGGGCCTCGATCTCGGCGGCTGAAGCGGTGAGATGATGGGTCATCCACTCCACTTCGGGGCGTGTGGGGCCATACCAGCCGAAGAACACGGGCTGCGCCACCACGGGAAGCAGGAGCCTCGCTACCGGCTGACCTGCCTCGGTCTGGCGCACGATCACGCGGTAGAGGCCGGGGAGACCAGCGCGCCATTCGACGCTCGGCTCGAAGGGTCGGTTGGGGTCAGGGGCGACTCGGGTCTTGCCGACGGGGCGCTCTCGACCCTCCTGCTCCACAGAGAAGATGACATCCCCGGAGATGGGCGCGGAGGCTGCGGCGGTCGGACAGGCGGCCAGGCGGATCACGTCGCCACTGCAGGGCACGCGACTGGAGACCGCGATCTGCAGCGGGATATCGGCCGCGAAGCAGACTGCCATCATCATGGACAGCCCGGCGGCCAGCAGCCCTCTCATGGTGTCCGGCCTCCCGGAATCGGGTGGTCTCCAGCAGACTCGGGCATCGCAGCAAGGGCCGTCGATGCCGGTCTCTGGGGCCTCTTAGCGGAAGAACTCCTGCAACTCCTGGACGAACAGCCAGTGCCCGCGGTCGTCCGGGTGGTTGATACCGTTGGTGAGCAGCGTCATGTAGGGCAGGCCCTCCTGCCACAGGTGTGCCCAGCGTCGCGAGGCATCGGCAAGCCCTACGTTGTTCTCCGCGGCGAACTCCTTGAGGAAACCCACGGCTGCCCGGGTCTCACCGGTTCGCAGGTCGGTCGTGCCCATCATGTCGGGGCGCGTGAAGTGGGGGGTCAGGATGATGACCTCGCCGCCCTGCGCACGGATCTTGCTCACGGCCTCCGTGTAGTTGCGGAAGATCTGGTCGCGGCCCATGCCCATGTCATTGACGAACTCGATGATGACCAGATCGGGCCTTTTGTCGAGCACTTCCTGCTGGAAGAGCGGAAGCTTGCTCTGGGTGTTCCAACCGCCCGTCCCCGAGTTGATCGAATTGATGCGGGTCTGCGGGTAGCGGTCGCGGAGCCAGGTGGTGAAGGCTCGCGTGAACATCTTCTCCGGGACGCTGGAGTCGCCACCGCAAGTCACCGAATCACCCCAGAACACCAGGGTGAAGTCGCCGCCGGCTTCCAGCTTCTCGCGGGTCTTGGCCACAGTGGCGGCCCTTGCCTGGAGTTCGGCCTGACCGGGCTCCGGGAAGGGGATACCGACGGGGTATAGCTCCGCCGCGGTGAGCTCCGTGCAGTGGTAGGGGAGGTAGAGGTTGCACAGCGCCCGGGCTCCGGCATCCACAGCGGGCGGCTCGGGAATGGACTTGTGCTCAGCGCCAGTGCGGAGGACGACCTTGCCGTCGGAGCGCACCTCGAGCGTGTCGACGCGCAGGAGGCTGTAGTCATAGTCGGCGTAGACGGTGGTCGTGGCGGTGACTGGGCTCTCCGGCATCCGGCCGACCTTGCCCCAGAGCTTGTCGGCGCGCCAGTCCGTGCCCTCGGCGAGTCGACGGCCTTCCGGTCCGGCAGCGGCCTTGATCACCAGCGAGTCGGGTACCAGACAGCCGGCCAGGGTCGTACCCCGGGAGACGCAGCCACGCAGCGACGTGCCCTTACCCCAGCCCTTCGGCGCATCCTCGCTGAGGGTGAGCGCTTCATCGCGCACCGAGACTGTTCGGGCCGGTGCGAGCTCAAGGACGGTCTCCGCAGCCACCGTCACTGCTACACCATCCACATCGATGGTACCCGGCGCCACACGGACTTTCATCCCGCCGGCCGGTGTCACGTCCAGGCCCTCGCGCACGTAGGGGTTGATGCGAATCCCGTCCTGCACGGTCAACTCCCCCATTTCCCGTTCAAGGGTTACGTTGTCCCAGTAGATCACGCAGCCGCCGAGTCCCGCGCGCTGGCCGGACTGGAAAAGCTGCAGCCGCAAGCGAGGCAGGTTGAGGTTGCGGTACTCGACCTTGAGCTGCACCCACTTGCCGGTCTCGGTGCTGATGGACTGGGCGACCTGCTGCCAGTCCGTCTGCGAGAAGGCCAGGGCAGCCTTGTTCAGAGCCTGGCCTTCCGGCACGTAGACCCAGGCGCCGGCGCGGTACGTGGCCCCCGGAGTGGCAGGGAACTCCGCATACCACACCGACAGCCCGTACTTGTCCTCGACGGTCTCTTTGACCGCCCACTTGCCGTCCTGGGCCAACTCCTGAGAGCGTTCGGCCTTGCCCCAGGTGGTCTGCCAGCTTACGGGGCCTGGCGTTTCAAAGGAATCCGTGAACATGACCTCGGCCTGCGCGACGACGGCAACCAGCAGCAGCGTCACTGCGACGTAGAGGGTTTTCATATTCCCTTATCCCCTGGTAGATTCGGCCCTCAGCCTACCACTTCTCAGGGTGCAAGGGAAGGCGTTAGCGGTCTGGCGCTCACCCACTTTGGCCGCTGGAAGGCCCAACGGCACCTCACCAGGAAGTGGGTAGCAGCCCGGTTAGCCATGCCGCAGAAGCAGCGCTCCCTGGCCCCCTGAGCGCAAGGGAAGGACGCCGTCAATGCGCACCACCAGGTCGAAGACATCCAACCGCGAAGCGAACTCCACGTCCGTGCCAAGGCCGAGACGAGCGAGGCGCAAGCCGTTCTGCGACTGCGTGAAGCGCTCCGTCACCCACTCCTGGGTGCCGTCGCCGAAGGCCAGTCGACAGACCTCGGCGCGGTCATTGCCGACGCTGACCGTAGCGCCCTGGTTCTCGCAGGCCGCCAGGATCGCTCCGGCCGCCACATGGTCTTCGATGGTCAGCAACGCCTCGTCGTCGGCGGAGCCCGCCGTGACGATCACGAGCTCCTGCTTGCCGACGTTCTCACAGATCGCCAGGACCGTCCGAGCGACTGCGGTAGCGTTGACTGTGCTTGCCAGGAAGGCGGGCAACCCGGCGACACCCACGCAGCAGCGGGAGCAGTTCGAGGAACTGAAGAGGAGCTTGCTGATATCGCGGTCGGGGGCCTGTTGCAAGGGGCTGTTGCCGAGGTCGAAACCGGGCACCATCGGTCCGCCACGCTCGCCCACGAGGAGCACACCAGTCTGTCCTTCGCGCTCGGCGAAGGCTTCCTCGACCTCACGCACTACCAGCAGGCGCTGCGTACCATAGTGGAACAGAGAGGTGACCATAGCGCTGGCACGCAGGGCGTCGACTACCAGGGTGACCGTCCCGCGCTGCCTCGCCAACTCACATCCGGCGAGTCCGTTCTCGACGAAGACTTCCACGTCCAGCCCTCCCAGGCGTGTTGCTCTTGGTGCGGTCGGCAGGATGTTGTAAGATGGTCGCTGGTCGTCCCGCCAGACCAAGGCATTGTACCACGAAAGACAACCGCGAAGGTGGCTGCAGGGGCTTCCAGACATGCTCGGAAGGTCCCTGGCGGTTGCCTGTGATTCTGCCCGGAGGGCATCCGCCCGAGGTGATTGATCTGTGAAAGGCGTAATCCTCGCTGCCGGCAAGGGGACGCGCATGCTGCCCCTCACCGAGCGACGCCCCAAGCCGCTCGTACCCGTGCTTGACCGCCCCATGCTGGAGCACATCGTCACCGGCGCCCGGGATGCCGGCGTGGACCATTTCGCCCTTATCGTCGGGCACCTGGGTGACATGATTCGCGAGTACTTCGGGGACGGCGGCCGCCTTGGTGTGAGGATCACCTACCTCGTGCAGGAGGAGATGAAGGGGACGGGTGCCGCCGCGCTACTTGCCGAGGAATTCATCGGCGGCGAGCCCTTCTTCATGTCCTGGGGCGATATCATCGTTCCACCACGGAACTACAAGAAGGTCATCAGCGCCTTTGAGCCGGGCAAGACCGACGCGGTGCTATCACTGAACTGGGTGGAGGACCCCTACGAGGGTGCTGCAGTCTACGTGCAGGACGGCTTCGTGGAGAGGATTGAGGAGAAGCCGCCGAAGGGCACTGCCGCGACGCACTTCAACAACGCCGGGCTCTTCGTCTACACGGCGGATATCCTGGATCGCGTGAAGACGCTCAAGCCCTCGAAGCGCGGCGAGATTGAGCTTCCGGAGGCCGTGCAGCAGATGGTCCAGGAGGGCAAGCGTATCCGTGCGGTGGAGCTGGAAGGCTACTGGTCGGATGTAGCCCGGCCGAGCGCGGTGATAGCCCTCAACGAGATGATCATGCAGGACCGCTATGGAGACGCACGAGGCGTGTACTTCGCACCCAGCGCCAAGATCTCCGATGACAGCATCTTCCGTCCGCCGGTCTATGTGGGTGAGGGGTGCGAGGTCACAGACGCCAAGCTGGGCCCCAATGTGGTGCTGATGGACGGCTGCCGAGTGGAGCCCGGGGCAGAGATCAAGGATATTGCGGTGTTCACCGGAGGGCAGGTGGCGAAGGGCGCCAAGGCTCACGATTGCGTGGTCGAGGAGGGCGCCACGGTGCCGGAGGGTGCGAAGATCGCCGGCGAACGGGCCTTCCCCAAGATCGTGTGCGCAGACGGGACGATTCAGGAAGTGCCCCGTTAGCTCGGGCCGTCGCACACAGGGCCCAGACTAGGCAGCGAGCTCCTCCTCCGCAGCCAAGGCCGCTTGCCTCCGGCCAGAGGGTCTCAGGCGCTCTGCAGCTACCTCGGCACGGGCTGCGGCGGCACAGGCGGATAGTCCGAGGAGGCCACATACCAGGAAAACGAGAGTCGCTGCAAGGATCATCCTGACCAGCTCCCGTGGGCGTTATGTTCTCTGTATCGGCACGCTCACGGCGTCGCTTGAGCACCTAATCTGGTCCCGCGCGGGGGATCGGCATGTCGCAGGAACCGCTTGAGCTCCGGCCGATGACGATCGCGGACATCATCGACGCGACCATTCGTCTGTACCGGCACAACTTCGGGCCGCTGCTGGGGATCGCAGCGATCGTGCAGGTGCCGCTGATGGTGCTGCAGGTGGCCGCTTCCTTCTTCATCTTCCGCCGGGCAATGACGGCACCGGGCGAGGAGATCCCCTGGGACCAATTGGCCGTCGGTGGTGCGGGGTTCCTGGTCGCCTTCTTCATCGCGCTGTTACTCCTGCCGTTGGGAGAGGCAGCGCTGGCGCTGGCCATCTCGGACCGCTACCTAGGCTACCCCATCACCGTCTCGGGAGCCTACCAGGCCGCCCTCAAGCACTGGGGAGCAGTCCTGTGGACCTCGCTGGTCGTGGGCCTTTGGGTGTACCTCTGCTTCGCTATCGGACTGGTGCTGCTCATCCTCCCCGGCCTGGTCGTGCTCGTGTGGCTGTATATCCGCTACATGTTCGCCCCCTCCATTGTGGTTGTGCTCGAAGGTCGCCGGGGCCTTGATGCCATGCGGCGCAGTTGGGACCTCACCTCGGGGTACTTCTGGCCGGTCCTGGGGACCATGACCATCCTGGTGCTCATGATCAGCGTCGGCAGTCAGGGCATCACCTGGCCGCTGCAGATGGTGCTCATGGTGGTCACCGGCCATCCCGAGAAGTTCGCGATGGCCCAGGTCATCACCCAGGCGGTGGCGGCTACTCTGGCAGTTATCCTGCGTCCGGTGATGATGCTGGGGCAGGTGCTTCTGTACTACGATCTGCGCATCCGCAAGGAGGGCTTCGACCTGATGAGGATGGCTGAGGCCCTCGGCAGGCCGTCGCCCGTAGTGCCTGCGCCGACCGTGGAGCAGCCCCTGTGGCCGACCCAGGGCCTGCCGCAAACGGAGCAGCCCGCAGCCAAGACGCCGAGCACCACCACACTGCAGGAGCCGGTGAACCCGCTGATGCCGCCGGTGCCGCCACCACCGCCGCTGTTCACGCCGCCACAGGACGAAGGCAAGAAGTAGGCGGACCGCGTCGCAAGATCAGCAAACCACGGCGACCGCTGCCCGCAAGAGCGCTCGTCTCCACCACAGAACGGAGTTGTCGCATGTCCAACGTCCGCCCCGGCGTCATCTACACCGACGGAGCCTGTCTCAAGAACCCCGGGCCTGCCGGAGCAGGCTTTGTCATCTACGATCAGAAGGGCACCCCGCTTACCGAGGGGTCGATCCCCCTCGGGCAGGGAACGAATAACATCGCCGAGTACAGTGCCGTGATCGCGGCCCTGGAAGCGGCTCACTCGCTGAGCCTCACACACCTGGTCATCCGCTCCGACAGCGAGTTGCTGGTCAAGCAGATGAACGGACAGTACCGGGTCAAGGACGCTCAGCTACGCCGCCTGCACCTACAGGTGCGGGAGCTGATGCCGCGGTTTGGGAAGGTGGTCTTCGAGCACATCCGCCGGATGCACAACGAGCGGGCCGATGAGCTGGCCGGCGAGGCCGCCAAGGTGTCCGCCAAGACGAAAGCCGGCGTCTCCTAGGGCAAACCCCGGTCCATCACTGCAGGGAGCCGGATCATGTCTCGTCTGCCAAGCCTTCCGGAATCCGCCGACTGGGTCCTTGACGGGCAACTGGCCGCCATGCCCCTGCCCTCCCGGGAGGAGCTGCAGGAGCTTCAGCGAGCGGGCTTCGGCCTGGTGGTGAACCTGACGGAGAAGCCCGGGCCGACCGCGATGGCCGCCGCTGCGGGCCTCAAGGGCGCTCACATCCCCTTCGAGGACCTCTCCGCACCGACCCTGGAGCAGATGCAGGACTTCGTGGCTACGGTGACGCGCTACCTGGACCTGGGTCGGCCGGTGATGGTTCACTGCATGGGCGGTCGTGGGCGAACGGGGACGATGATCGCCGCCTACTTGGTCCACCGGGGCATGAAGCCCTGGGCCGCCATTGACGAGGTGCGGCGGCGACGCCGAGGCGCCATCGAGACCCAGGAGCAAGAGTCTGCGGTGGTCGCCTACGCCCGGCATCTGCGGCGGGAGTCCGAGCGGAGCTGGCCGACGACCCCGTGAGAAGCGCAAGCGGAGACAGCGCATGACGCAAGTGACGCAGGCACTCACACCGGCGGCGGTGGCGAAGCTCACCACCATGCAACTGCGAGCCCGGGCGATCGTGGAAGGCCATTTCTCCGGCCAACATCGCAGCCCGTACCGTGGCGCCAGTGTGGAGTTTGCCGACCACCGCGAGTACACCCCCGGCGACGAGACCCGGCACATCGACTGGAAGGTCTACGGTCGCCGCGACCGGTTCTTCGTGAAGGAGTACGACGCGGAGACCAACCTCAACGTGCACCTGATGGTGGATGTCAGCGGCTCGATGAACTACGGTGCGCCGGTGCGCAAGCTGGAGTATGCCGCTTATCTGGCGGCCGGTCTGGCCTACCTCGCCACCCATCAGCGCGATGCCACCGGGCTGCTGCTCTTCGACCACCGACTGCGACTGCAGCTACCTCCCCACACCAAGCCGGCCCACCTGCAGCGGATCTTCGACACCCTCGATGCCGCCTGTCGAGGTGCGCTTCCACCCTCCGACGACGACCTCTCGCGCGAGACTGACCTGACGGCGGCGCTGGAGGCTGCGACGCCGACCATCACCCGCCGCGGCCTGGTGGTGGTGATCTCCGATCTACTGGATGATCTCGACCGCGTACTGCGAGCCCTGGCCTATCTGCGACACCGCGGGCATGACGTGATGGTGCTGCAGGTGATGGATGCCGAGGAGTTGGAGTTCCGCTTCCGTGGCCCGGCGCTGTTCGAGGATCTGGAGACCGGGCAACGTCTGGCGGCCCAGCCCGAGCAGCTTCGGCGCGACTATCTGAGGGCGCTGCACGAGTTCCTCGCCCAGGTTCGCGACGGCTGCCGCAAGCTCGCAATCGATCAGGAACTCCTCGACACGAGCCGCCCCTTCGACCAGGCGCTGACAGCGTACCTGGGGAGACGAAGCAGGGCCCGGTGAAGCACCGAGCCCTGCCGAAGAGCGTGCGAGATTGCGAGGTCGAGGAGACTCAGAAGGCCGTCGCGCTGCTGAAGTTGAAGCCCTCGATTCGCAGCGGCGGCACCCAGGCGTAGTCGAAGGCGACACCCTCGCTGCCGATCATGTCCACGTGGCTGAGGGCTTCGAGGATGCTCTGGGTGAACCGCATGTTCTTGAGCCCGCCCACGATCTGACCGTTCTCGATCAGGAAGGTGCCGTCGCGGGTCATGCCGGTGAGGACGGTGCGCGCCGGATGGACCATGTTCGTGTAGTGGAAGCGAGTCACCAGCACCCCGCGTTCGGTCTCCGCGATCATCTGCTCCAGGCTGTAGTCGCCCGGCTTCAGGAACACGTTCATCGGAACCGGTCCCCAGGTGTTCGGCGCCGGCAGGGCATGGCCGGTGTTCACAGCCCCTTCCTCGCGGCCAGCGGTGAAGGAGTCGTAGGTGACAGCCTTGAGGACCCCGTTCTCAATCAGGGTCACCGGCTTTCGGACAACGCCCTCGAAGTCATAGGGGTGGCGATGGGTGCGCGGATCGCAGCCGTCATCCCACAGTGTTATGTTGTCGCCGCAGACCTTCTCGCCCAAATGGCCCGAGGTGAAGGACCGGCCCTCCTGGTGAGCCAAAGCGTTCATATCGTATACCGTCAGTGTGGAGACCATGTCCTCCACTGCGAGGGGCTCGAGGATGACCGTGTAGGCACCAGGCTCGAGCTCTTTGGGGCCGGCGGAGGTCACGGCCTTGCTGGCCGCTGTCGACCCGACCTCCCTGGCTAACAGACTCTGCACATCGTCTGATACGGCCTCGGCGAAGCCGGTCGAGTCGGCGCCCTGCATGACCACTCGCATCCGGGCGTTGCTGACGGCCCAGTAGGCCTCGATACCGAGGGAGTTGGCGATCAGGAAGGCGTCGTCGCTCGTCGCCACTTGGCCTGCCGCAGACAGCGACTGGCCCCGGGCGATGTCGATCATCTCGCGCACGGACTCGGCACGCTGCTCTGGTCCGCAGTTCACGGTGGCGGGCACGGGCGAGACTTCACAGCCCGCAGCTCCTGCGGGAGAGGGCAGCGAGACGAACTCCTCGTTCGGCTGTGCATGTCGGGCGAGTTCGTAGGCTCGGGCCGCCAGGTCTTTGAGCGCCTCCGGTGAGGGGTCGTTGCCCCAGGCGACACCGATCTTCTTGCCGATCACCGCTCGCACCGAGCAGTCTACGGAAGCCTCGTGCACGTTCTGATGGATGGCGTTGTTGGCGAAGCGCGTGAGGCCGCCACGAGCGTTGAAGACGATCACTTCGGTCTGGTCGGCACGGGAAGCCTCCAGGATCGTCTGGGCCATGCGCAACATTTCCTCGCGACCGGGTCCGGCCGCAGCAGGCTGGCTACTCATTCCCCTCGCCTCCTTCACCGGACTCTTGCATGACCCCGCAGCGAACCTTGCGGAACCGTGCCGGTGCGACGCCATGCCCGACGTGAGCGCTCTGGCCCGGCTCGCCCTTGCCGCAGTTGGGGACGCCCCAGATGACCCATTCGCCCTTGCCGCGACCGGAGACAGCGTCGCAGGAGCCCCAGAACTCCGGCGTGATTCCTTGGTAGGTGGCGTTGCGGTACATCTGCCCCAGGTCGCCGTCGGTGATCTCGTAGGCGGCCTCGGTGCCGAACTGGAAGTTGAGGCGCTTGTCGTCGATGCTCCAGGAGGTGTTCGTGCACAGCAAGAACCCGTGGCGAGTGTCGCCGATGATCTCGTCGAGGGTCCACTCGCCGGGCTCGAGGTTCACGTTGGTCATGCGGATGATCGGGGTGCGTGCCCAGCCGTCGGCTCGCATCGCGCCCTGACTGACGCGACCGATGACCGGGGCCGTCTCGCGAGAGGTCAGATAGCCGCAGAAGATGCCCTGCTCGACGATCTGCGTGCGCTGCCCGGGAACGCCCTCGTCGTCGTAGGCGAAGCTCCCCAGGCCACCGGGCAGAGTCGCATCGGCGTTGATGCTCACCGCCTCCGACCCGTAGCGGAAGTTGCCCAGTTTCTCGGGCGTGAGGAAGCTCGTCCCGGCGTAGCTGGCCTCGGAGCCCAGTACACGGTCGAGCTCAATCGGGTGACCGCAGGACTCATGAAGCTGGAGGGCAAGCTGCGAGCCTTCGAGGATGAGGTCGAAGTTGCCCGCGGGGAAGTGCGGGGCCTTGAGGAGCGCGTCCGCCTCTTTGGCGATGCGCTCGGCCTCGGAGGGCAGGTCAAGTTCCTCGACCAGCTCCCAGCCGCGGGTTCCCATCTGGCCGCCGTGAGAGTTGGGGAAGGTGCGACGCTGAGTCTCGTGGCCGTCGGTCGCGGTGGCCTCGATCCCTGCGCCGGTCTCGATGCGGTCCTGGTGGATCTCGGCGCCCTCGGTGCTGGCGAAGAACTTCTCGATCCGCAGGGCCCTGATGAAGCCCTGGCGCAGGCGCACCTCGGCAGCCTGCTCCATCAGCTTGTCGCACTCCAGCAGTAGGCCGATGCGCTCGTCGAGGGGTACGTCGAAGGGGTCCTTGCGTGCGGTATGGGCGACGCGGTCGGTGGCGGGCTCCAGCTCGGAAAGCACCACCGGCTTCTGGGCGGTCGTCGCACTGGACTTTGCGATGCGCACCGCCAACTGCGCCGTCTCGCGCAAGGCTTCTGGTGTCAGCACGGAGGTTGCGGCGAAGCCCCAGGCGCCGTCGGCAATCACACGGACGCCGATGCCCCGACTCTGGGAGGACGCCAGTCCCTCTACCGTGCCGTTCTTGGTCTCGACCTGCTCCGCGCGGCTACTAACATAGCGGGCATCTGCATAGGAGGCACCCGCTGCCGTTGCCGCCTCCAGCGCCAGTCTGCACAGGTCTTCCATCGGCAATCACCTGCCCTGAAGGGTGTACCGGGCAAGTCGCCGGAGCGATACCGGCGGCCGCCCTCGGTGAGATGGAAACCGTCTCGTCTAGTCGCCGTTCTCGAACATCGCGTCGGCGTACTCATCGGAGGAGAACAGCCGCAGGCCGTCGAGCTTCTCCCCCATCCCCAGGAGCTTGACGGGAATGCCGAACTCCTTCACCAGGCTCAGCACGATGCCGCCCTTGGCCGTGCCGTCGAGCTTCGTGACCATGAGGCCCGTCACGCCGACCATCTCATGGAACTGCTTGACCTGACTGATGGCGTTCTGCCCGGTGGTCCCGTCGATCACCAACAGCTTCTCATCGGCAGGCCGGCCGAGCTCGCGCTCGATGACGCGGTCGATCTTGGCCAGCTCCTCCATGAGATTGTGCTTGGTGTGGAGCCGACCGGCCGTGTCGATCACCAGCAAGTTCGCCCCACGGGTCTTCGCCGCCTGCAGCGCGTCGTAGACCACGGCGCTGGGGTCGGAGCCCTGCTGCTGACGGATGACCTCGCAGTTGACCCGGCGTCCCCACTCCTCCAACTGTTCCGCGGCGGCGGCCCGGAAGGTGTCCCCGGCAACGATGAGGACCTTGTAGCCGGCCTGGTGGTACCAGTTCGCGATCTTGGCGATGCTGGTGGTCTTCCCGACGCCGTTGACGCCCAGGATGAGGAAGGTCGTCGGCGCGGTCGGCCCGGTGTTGAGTTGCTTCTCGGCAGGCTTGAGGATAGCCTTGACCTCGCCGCGCAGCAGCGCGAAGAGGCCCTCGGGATCGGTGATGTGCTGCTTCTCGGCCCGCTCGCGCAGGTGCTGGACGATCTCCAGCGCCAGGTTCACGTTCACGTCGGCCTGGATCAGCGCTTCCTCGATCTCATCCATCAGATCGTCATCTACGACCGTCCGCCCACGAATGGCGGCCCCGACTCGCTTGAAGAGCCCTTTGAGCAAGGAGGTTCGTCCTTTCAGAAGGTATCGCGGTTGGTGCGGGCCGGTGGTAGACCGGCCGACGCTGAGTCCTGCGCCCTAGGTGGTGGTGGGTAGCACACGGCTTCCGGCATGGGGATTATGGACCGCAGCCACCCGGTCCTCGGCCTCCGCCAGGAAGTCCTCCCACTCACGCAGCTCGAGCCGGATCAGCCGCGATACACCGGCATCTTGCATGGTGATTCCGAACAAGGTATCGGCACACTTGATCGTGGCCGGGTTGTGGGTCACGATGATGAACTGCGACTGCTCGGCGAAATCGGCCAGGACGTTCACGAAGCGCTCGACATTGGCCTCGTCCAGAGCGGCGTCGATCTCGTCGAGCACCACAAAGGGAGAGGGCCGCACGCGCAGCATCGCAAAGAGCAAGGCGGAGGCCGTCAGGGAGCGCTCTCCACCGGACAGCAGCAGCAGGTTCTGCTGCCGCTTGCCGGGCACCTGGACGATGACATCGACGCCCGAATCCAGCGGGCTCTCAGGGTTGGTCAGCTTCAGCTCGGTAGTGCCGCCGCCGAAGAGGCGCTCGAACATCCCCTGGAACTCCGTCTGCATGCGCTCGAAGGCCAGCAGGAATTCCTCGGTCGCCGCGTCGTCGATCTCCTTGATGACCTGCAGCAGATCGGCCTTGGCGGCTTCGAGGTCGGCCAACTGGGCCGACAGGAACTCCTCGCGGGCACGCAGGCGGTCGCACTCATCAATGGCGCTGAGGCTCACCGGACCAAGCTTGCGGATGTTCTCGCGCAGCTCGTTGGCCTCGCGGCGAATCTCCTGCTCGTTGAACTCCTCGTCACGCTCGGCGAAGGCCTCTTCGGGCGTCACATCATAGGTGTCCTTGAGACGCTCGGCGATGGCCTCCAGTTGCGTGTCCTCGCGGGCCAGTCCCAGTTCCGAGCGATGGAGGCGGTCGGTCTGCTCCTGGGCCACCTGGTTGAGGCGACCGCGCATGGTCTCCAGCTCCGCCGACTTCTCGCGCAGGTCGGATAGAGCGGCGGCTCGCTCGTTCACGTGAGCCCTTGCAGCACCCGCCGTCTGCTCGAGTTCGTGCAGGTCGACGCCGGGGCTGTCGAGTTCGCTCTGGAGCTCCTCCTGGGCCTCGTAGGCCGCCTTGAGTTCGGCCTCGGCCTGGGCGATCTCCTGGGTCACGCGCTGCAGCTCGGAGGTGAAGCGCTGCCGCAGGTGCTGCACCGACCGCTCTTTCTCCGCGAGCTCCGCCGCACGAACCTGGGCATTGACCTGCTGCGCTCGCAGGGCATCGACTTCGGCCTGCCCGACTCCCTGGCGCCGCACTTGCTCAATCTGCTCGCCGACAGTCTTCGCCTCGGCGCTGAGCTTCTCACTGTTCTCCTGTGCGGTCTGACGGCGCTGTCCTGCCTCGGCCAGTCGCTCGTCGATCCCGTCAGCTTCGGTGGTCAGTTCGGCGCTGGCCTTCTGGGCGGCCCGAAGCTGATCGGCCAAATGGTTCGCGTCGGAGTCGGTGGCCGCTCGCTCGGAGCGCAGTCGAGACAACTCGGCCTCGGCCACGCGGATGTCCTCGCTGCAGCGTGTGCAGTGCAGATCGAGGTCTTCCTCGCACTTCCACATGTCTTCGAGGGCCGCCCGCATGATATCCAGTTCGCGGGTAACGCTCTCCAACTCGCGACGGCGTGCGAAGGCCTGGCTACCTGCGCCCTGCTCACCACCGGCGGTGATGACGCCGTTTGCGTCGACGACCTCGCCAGCGAGGGTCACCATGCGCACTCGGACGCCCATGCGCTGTCGGGCGCTGAGAGCGGTCTCCAGATCGCGCACTACGAGCGTTGACCCTATCAGGTGAGCCAGCAGCGGCTCATGGTCGCGCTGATAGCGCACCAGCTTCAGCGCCGGGCCGAAACTGCCGGGAACCTGTACCGAGGGGGTCTCCGCAGGCATCCCGGTGAACCCTGTCAGCGGGACGAAGGAGACCTTGCCGACTTCTCGTCCCCGAAGGTGCAGCGCGCCAGCGGCCGCCTGCTCCTCGCTCTGCGTGAGCACCCACTGCAGGGACTCACCGAAGGCGGCCTCGATCGCGCGCTCAAACTTGGCGGGGACGTTGACCACGTCGGCGACGACCCCCAGGACGCCGGTGAGTTCGCCCTCCTCCGCAGCGGTGATGGCGGCCTTGGCACCGTCGCTGAAGCCCTCATGGGAGCGCTCCAACTCTTCCAGCAACTCCTGCCGGGTCTCGGCGGCGGTCACGGCACCGGAAAACACATTGCACTTCTGGCGATGCTCGGTCAGGTCACGACTGCTCTGGGCCAGATCCTGGCGCAGGGCCTGGAGGTCTTCCTGCCGGGCTGCATAGGCCTGGCTGAGCTCCTCCCTGCGAGCCTGGGCAGCAGCCACCCGTTCACCCAGTTCCACCTGCCGCTGAGCCATCGCCTCCGCCTGACGAGACAGGCGCTCCGAGCGCTCCGCAAGGTCCTGCTCCAGGCTACTCAGGGCCAGGGCCTCGTTCTCGAGAGCCCGGGCCTTCTCCAGGATGGTTGCCTGTGTCCGCTCAAGCTCGCGGACCGTCTGCATCTTCTCCTGGAAGGCGGCCTGCTTCTCTTTGAGTTCGGCGTCGAGCCGGGCGCGCTCCTGTTGGGCCTTGCCGTGGGCCTCGACGACCTGAGCATACTCGACCGCAACGTTCTCCACCTGCTCAGACAGCTCGACGGAGCGACGCTTCCGGCCTTCGAGGGCAACCTGAAGGTCCTCCTGACGAGCCGCAGCGGCTCGTACTCGCTCCTGGGCGAGAGCCTGGGCCTGTCGCGTCTGATCCAACTCGCGCTCGGCGGCCGTGGCAGCATCCCGCAGGTGGTCCACCTCGTCCGCCAGTCGCGCCATCTCGAACTGCACGCGCTCGTACTCGCTGTCCACCTTGGAGAGCTGGTTGCGGGTGCCCTGCAAGTCGGCCTTGGTGATCTCCAACTCGTTGGCGAGGCGTCCGACCCGCTGGCGACGCCGCTGGTAATCCCCGGCCAGCAGGTGTAGCTCCAGCTCGCGCAGCCGGTCGGCGTACTCGTTGTACTTCCGGGCCGTCTCGGCCTCTTTCTCCAGGGGCTCGCGCTGGGAGGTCAACTCGGCCACGATGTCGGCCACGCGGGTCATGTTGGCTTCAGTGGCATCGAGCTTGCGGTTCGTCTCATCGCGCCGGATGCGGTACTTGCGCACCCCGGCAACCTCTTCGAGCAGCTCGCGCCGGTCCTCGGAGCGGATGCTGAGGATTGCGTCGATCTCGCCCTGGCCGACAACCGAGTAGGCGCCGGGACCGACACCCGTATCGAGGAACAGGTCGCGGATGTCGCGCAGGCGCGCATTGCTGCGGTTCAGCAAGTACTCGCTCTCGCCCGAGCGGAAGAGCCTGCGGGACACGATGACATCGCTGTAATCGACACTCAGGGCGCTGTCGGTGTTGTCGATCGTCAGCGCCACCTCGGCCATCCCGAGGGGACGTCTCTGCTCGGAGCCGGCGAAGATGACATCGTGTGAGGCCTCGGTGCGCAGGGCACGGTTGCTCTGCTCGCCCAGGACCCACTGGATGGCGTCGGAGATGTTACTCTTGCCGACGCCGTTCGGACCGACGATGGCAGTGACGCCCGGCCCGAAGTCCAGCTCGGTTCGGTCTGCGAAGGTTTTGAACCCGCGCATCTCAAGCTTCTTCAGATACACGTAGGCACATCCCGTATAGCGGTAATCGGATTACGGTCTTTGGTAAGTAGTTCCTGTGCGGCCCGGAGGAGTACAGTGGTGGCCCTGGCACAGAGGCTGATGCGCCTCCCCACAGCAACGCCCGGGGCGTGACTGCCGGGAGGATCTGACGGAGGACCCGCAGCGACCGGGTCGCTCTACCCCACACATCCGGCGCCCTGTGACGGGCGGGTCACGAAGGTGCGGCCCTGAAGCTCACACCGTGAGGTATATCGTTGGGTGACCTGCGAGCAGAACCGGTCCACCTCATCCAGGTCAACCAGTGCCAGGACGCAGCCACCGAAGCCGGCACCCATCAGCCGGGCGCCTCGGCACCCCGGCGCCTCGCAGGCGATCTCCACCATCGCATTGAGCTCGTCGCAACTGACCTCGTAGTCGTCGCGCAGACTGGCGTGCGAGTCGAGGAGCAACCGGCCCAGACGGGCGCAGTCACCACTCCGGAGCGCCTCGACGCCCTGCATGACACGCTCGTTTTCCGTCACCACGTGGCGCGCCCGGCGGAAGGTGTCGGGGTCGAGGCTGTCGCGATGGCTCAGGAGCACCTCCAGGGAAGCGTCGCGAAGCGAGGTGACGCCCAACTGCGCGGCAGCTCGCTCGCACTGAGCCCGGCGGGCGTTGTACTCCGACTTCACCAAGCCCCGGGGCTTGCGGGTATCACACACCACAAAGACAGCTTCCTGATGGCCGAAGTCGATGGTCGTGATGTCGCGGCTGCGGCAGTCGATCAGGAGCGCTGCTCCCTCACTGCCAAAGACGCTGGAGAACTGGTCGAGGATCCCGCACTTGACGCCCACGAACTCGTTCTCGGCCCGCTGACATAGCAGGGCGAGCTCGGTCGGGTCGAGCGTGGTCTCGTTGCACTGCAGGAGAGCCTGGGCGAAGCCGATCTCGACGGCGGCTGAGGAGGCCAGTCCGGCGCCGATGGGCAGGTCGCCGATGATCGCGGCATCCAGGCCGCCGATGGGGATTCCGATCTCCTGCAGCGCCCAAACGACGCCACGAATATAGGTACCCCACTGCCGCTCACCGTTCAGCGGCTCCAGGCCGTTGACGCTGAACTGCTCGCGTGCCCGGAAGGCCGCCGACCATACCCGAACCTGTCCATCCTCGCGGGGCAAGGCGGCCACGTAGGTGGCCTGCACGGTTGCGGCGGGAAGCACAAAGCCCTCGTTATAGTCGGTGTGCTCGCCGAGTATGTTGATGCGCCCCGGGGCACGCGCGACCTTGCACTCACGTCCGCACCGGTCCGGGAAGGCTTGGGTCCATTCATGACGGGCCAGTGCGACCAGTCCGTCCCAGGTTTGTACAGGGCCTGCCATCTTGGGTAATCGTATCCGGTCTCACAGAATCAGACACACAACTAGCGGGGAATTATAGCCCGCGCCGGAAGCGCATGTCAAACCAGCGAGGACCTTCGGCGGCCTCAGGTGGTCGCGGCCTTGACCAAAGGGAGGGGGCTCGTCTATACTGAAGGCGTAGGACAATATCGTAGAAGGCTGTGACGGGGAAGAGTAGGCGTACAACGCGATCCACAGAGAGCCGGCGAGAAGGTGAGAGTGCCGGCGGTTGCGTCCGCTGAAAGTCACCCCTGAGCCACGTGGCTGAACGGTAATGCGATCGCATCCCGAGCTCAAACCGGGGTGTGGTTGGCCAGTAAGCCAGGTCGGGTACGCCCGTTATCGCGTGAGAGAGCCGTCCCGCATGGCGGGACGGAACTTGGGTGGTACCGCGGGAAGCACAACGCCTCTCGTCCCAAGCGCCTTGCTGCGCCTGGACGAGGGGCGTTTTTCGTATGTCCCCATTGACCGGCCTGCCACGCACGCGAGCCCCAGGGCAGAGCGTAGTGAGAACTGGCAGGCCATGCCCGGAGCGCCCATCCCGGGCCCAACAGAAGAGGAGCGACGGAATCATGCGTAGCGACCAAGCCAAATCCGGTCTGACGCAGGCGCCGAGTAGGGCCTTGCTATACGCCTGCGGCTTCACGCCCGACCAGGTCAAGGGCCTCCACATCGGCATCGCCGACAGCTCGTCGGACATCGTCCCCGGGCACGTGGGGATGCAGATGCTTGTCCAGCACGTCATGCTCGGGATCGCCGCCGGTGGTGGCGCCCCGATGCGCTTCGGCATCCCGGCAATCTGTGACGGCATCGCCATGGGCCACAGGGGCATGTTCTACTCCCTGCCCTCCCGTGAGCTCATCGCCGACTCGGTGGAGAGCATGGCCGAGGCCCACGCCCTCGACGGTCTGGTTCTCGTCAGCAACTGCGACAAGATCACCCCGGGCATGCTGATGGCTGCGGGACGCCTCGACATCCCCTGCATCGTCGTCACCGCCGGTCCGATGTACTCCGGTCGGCTCGAAGGCCGCCGTCTGGACCTCGTCAAGGACACCTTTGAGGCTGTCGGACGGGCGCAGGCCGGCGTCATCAGCGAGGAGGACGTCGAGCGTCTTGCCATGGAAGCGTGCCCCGGCTGCGGATCGTGCCAGGGCCTTTACACCGCCAACACCATGGCCTGCGTCACCGAGGCCCTGGGTATGAGCCTGCCGGGTTGCGGTACTGCTCTCGCCGGTCAGGCCCAGAAGATGCGGATCGGCTACGACAGCGGCGTGCGCATCTGCGAGCTCGTCCGCCAGGGCATCACGACCCGCCAGATCATCACTGAGCCCGCCATCCGCAACGCCATCCGCATTGATATGGCCCTGGGCGGCTCGACGAACACCTGCCTGCACATCCCGGCCGTCGCTCACGAGGCCGGCGTGGATATCCCGCTGGAAGTCTTCGACGAGATCAGCAAGGCTACGCCGCAGATCGCCTACCTGCGCCCCGCCGGGGAGCACATGATGGAGGACTTCCACTGGGCCGGTGGCGTTCAGGGTGCCCTGAGCGTGCTCAAGGACTCGCTGGACGATGCCCCGACCGTTAGTGGCAAGACCGTCAGGCAGCTCGTCGCCGAGGCCAGGGTCATCAACTCCGACGTTATCCGCTCGCTGGACAACGTCTACCGCCCGGAAGGCGGGATTGCCGTCCTGCGTGGCAACGTCTGCCCCGACGGCGCCGTGGTGAAGCAGTCGGCGGTAAGCCCGGATATGCGCAAGTTCCACGGCAAGGCCCTCTGCTTTGACGGCGAGGAGCAGGCCATGGAGGCCATCATGGCCGGGAAGATCACCGACGGCTCCTGGGTCATCGTTCGCTACGAAGGCCCGAAGGGTGGTCCCGGCATGCGCGAGATGCTCAACGCGACCGCGGCCCTGACCGGCATGGGCAAGGAAAGCTCGGTAGCCCTGCTCACCGACGGACGGTTCAGTGGCGGCACCCGTGGGCCCTGCATCGGCCACATCTCCCCGGAGGCCGCTGAGGGCGGTCCGCTGGCCCTGGTCCAGGATGGCGACGAGATCAGCCTCGACCTGGATGCCCGCAAGATCGAGCTGCACGTGGACGACGCCGAGCTGGCCCGCCGCAAGGCCAACTGGGTCGCCCCGGCCCCCAAGGTCACGAAGGGCTGGCTCGGACGCTACGCACGTCTGGTCAAGAGCGCTGCGACCGGCGGAGTCATGGAGTCCTAAGTTCGCTTCACAGGCTAGGAGCCGCGGGAACGAGTGATACTGAGGCACGCTTGCAGTGGTGGACTGGGCTCGTTCCCCCGGCAACCGTCTGAGGTCGAAGGGCAAGGCTACCTTGCCCGGGAGAGGTAACAGACATGAGCAACCGCACCTTCACCGGCGCCGATGGGATGCTGAGGGTCTTCGAAGAGGAAGGCGTGGACGTGATCTTCGGCTTCCCCGGTGGGTCCGTCATTCCCATCTACGACAAGATCTATCACGCGGTGGCCGAGGGCCGAATCCGCCACATCCTGCCGCGCCATGAGCAGGGCGGCATCCATGCTGCCGACGGCTATGCGCGCTCGACGGGCAAGGTCGGCGTAATGGTCGCCACCAGTGGCCCCGGCGCGATGAACCTGGTGACGGGCCTGGCAACCGCCTATATGGATTCGGTACCGATCGTCGCCGTCACCGGTCAGGTCAAGACCTCGGCCATCGGCAAGGACGCCTTCCAGGAGGCCGACACGATCGGCGTCACGATGCCGGTGACCAAGCACAACTACCTGGTCAAGAGCGTGGCCGACCTTCCGGAGATCACCCGAGAGGCCTTCTACATCGCCCGCACGGGGCGTCCCGGACCGGTGGTCATCGACGTGCCCTTCGATGTCAGCGCCGGTCCCTGCAACTGGGTTGATGCCCCGCGTAAGGAGATCCCCGGCTATGCACCGCCCGGCAAGGGTGACCCGGAGGCCATCCGCAAGGCCGCCGAGATGATCTCCAAGGCGGAGAGGCCGATCCTGTACGTGGGTGGCGGAATCATCGCTGCCGACGCCGCTCCCCTGCTGAAGGAACTCGCCGAGAAGGCCAACCTCTTCGTGGTTCACACCATGATGGGCAAAGGCGCCTTCCCCGAGACCCATGACCTGTCCATGGGGATGCCGGGCATGCACGGGATGGCCTACGGGAGCCATGCGCTCCAGCACGCGGGCCTGATCATCGCCATCGGCGCACGCTTCGATGACCGCGTTACCGGCGACCCGACCAAGTTTGCACCTGAGGCCGAGGTCATCCACATCGACATCGACCCCGCCGAGATCAACAAGGTCCGGCGGGCGCAGGTTGCGATCGTCGGCAATGCTCGCCTCGTGCTCGAGGAGCTCCTGCCGCAGATCCAGCCCCGTCAGCCGGGAGAGTGGGAAGCGCACCTGCGCGAGTGGCGTGCCGCCCATCAGCTCTCCTACAACGCAGACCCGGAGGACGGCGTCTCGCCGCAGTACGTCATCGAGCAACTCTGGGAAGCGACGAGGGGCGAAGCGATCGTCTGCACCGAAGTCGGTCAGCACCAGATGTGGGCCGCGCAGTACTACCGCTGCCAGTTCCCGCGCCAGTTCATCTCCAGCGGCGGCCTCGGCACGATGGGCTTCGGCTTCCCGGCGGCCATCGGTGCGCAGGTCGGCAACCCGGGCAAGGTCTGCGTGGACATTGCCGGCGACGGCTCCATTCAGATGTGCATCCAGGAACTGGCAACCGCCGTCATCAACAAGCTGCCGGTCAAGGTGGTCATCCTCAACAACGGCTACCTGGGGATGGTGCGCCAGTGGCAGGACCTCTTCTACGGCAAGCGCTACAGCGGCGTTGACCTGACCGGCAACCCGGACTTCGTCAAGCTCGCCGAGGCCTACGGCGCAACGGGATACCTGGTGACAGACAAGTCGCAGGTGCGGCCGACGCTGGAGAAGTCCCTGGAGATCACCGACCGGCCGTGCGTCATCGACGTTCGCACGCCGCCGGAAGAGAACGTGTTCCCGATGATTCCGGCCGGCGCGACCTTCGCAGACATGATGGAAACCGCGCCCGTGGGCATCTAGGCAGGCACTGCCCACATCGTCGCACAACCTGAGCACTGATCCAAAACACCAGGAGACCGTGGATGTCTGAGGCGACCTTCTTCGGCGCAGATGCCGTCATCAAGGTCCTGGAGAGCGAGCAGGTGGACGTCATCTTCGGCTTCCCCGGAGCGGCGGTCATCCCCATCTACGACCGCCTCTACCATGCCGAGGCCGAGGGCAGGATCCACCACGTACTCACTCGTCATGAGCAGGGCGCCGTCCATGCTGCGGACGGCTATGCGCGGGCGACCGGCAAGGTCGGCGTATGCATCGCCACCAGCGGCCCCGGCGCGATGAACCTGATAACCGGCATCGCCACGGCCTACATGGACTCGGTTCCCCTGGTCGCCCTTACCGGCCAGGTGCGCACCGGGATCATCGGTAAGGACGCCTTCCAGGAGGCCGATACCTTCGGCGTCACGATGCCGATTACCAAACACAACTACCTGGTGAAGGATGCCGGCAGACTCGCGGAGGTGCTGCGCGAAGCCTTCTACATCGCTCGCACAGGCCGGCCGGGACCGGTGCTGGTCGATATCCCCGTGGATCTCACCAACACTCCTTGCGAGTGGCACGAGGATGGGCACAAGCAGATTCCCGGCTACAACCCGCCGGGCAAGGGTGACCCCGAGGCACTCCGCCAGGCAGCCGAGCTGATCTCGAAGGCCGAGCGCCCGGTTCTGTACGTCGGCGGCGGCGTGATCGCCTCCGGCGCGTCAGACCTCGTGCGGCAACTCGCCGAGAAGGCCAGCCTGTACACGGTGCACACCCTGATGGCGAAGGGCGCCTTCCCTGAGGACCACGAGCTATCCATGGGCATGCCCGGGATGCACGGGACCGCCTACGCCACTCACGCGATGCATCACGCGGGGCTCATCATCTCGGTCGGCGCACGCTTCGACGACCGTGTCACCGGCGACCCGAGCAAGTTCGCTCCTGAGGCCGAGGTCATCCACATCGATATCGACCCCGCCGAGATCAACAAGGTCCGTCGGGCACGGGTCGGAATCGTCGGAGACGCCCGCGAAGTCCTGGAGGAGCTCTTGCCGCTCGTGAAGCCGCGCCGACCTGGTGAGTGGGAAGCGCACCTCAAGGAGTGGCGTGCCGATCATCCGCTCAGCTACAACGCCGATCCGGAGGACGGCGTCTCGCCGCAGTACGTCATCGAGCAACTCTGGGAAGCCACGAAGGGCGAAGCCGTCGTCTGTACCGAGGTCGGTCAGCACCAGATGTGGGCCGCCCAGTACTACCGATGCCGATACCCGCGCCAGTTCATCAGCAGCGGCGGCCTGGGGACGATGGGCTATGGGTTTCCCGCAGCCATCGGCGCACAGATCGGGTGCCCGGACAGGACCGTGGTAGACATCGCCGGTGACGGTTCGATCCAGATGTGCATCCAGGAACTGGCGACCGCCGTCATCCAGAAGCTGCCGGTCAAGATTGTCATTCTCAACAACGGCTACCTGGGAATGGTGCGGCAGTGGCAGGACCTGTTCTATGGCAAGCGCTATAGTGGCGTCGACCTGAGCGGCAATCCGGATTTCGTCAAGCTTGCCGAGGCCTACAGTGCTGCCGGTTTCCTGGTCACCGACAAGGCGCAAGTGCGGCCGACGCTGGACAAGGCGATGCAGATCACGGATCGGCCCTGCCTGATCGACGTTCACACGCCGCCCGAGGAGAACGTGTTCCCGATGATCCCGGCCGGCAAGACCTTTGAGGACATGATGGAGACCGCCCCGGTCGGGGTGTAGCGCTCCGGTGCGACCTCACCAACTTTGACGGGAGGCAAGCTGGTATGAAACACACCATCTCAGCCAGGGTCGAGAACAAGCCGGGCGTGTTGGCGCGGATGTCCGGGCTGTTCGCTCGCCGTGGCTTCAACATCGACAGCCTGGCCGTCAGTACCACCGAGGACCCGGGCGTGTCTCGCATGACGATCACGGTCACCGGCGACGAGTTCACGCTGGAGCAGATCTGCAACCAACTGGTCAAGCTAGTGGACGTAATCGAGGTCGTTGACCACACCAACGACGCCTACGTGGACCGCGAACTGTGCTTGTGCAAGGTCTGCTGCGACGCCCAGACTCGCCACGACATCATCGACCTGTGCAACATCTTCCGCGCGGACGTGGTCGATGTCGGCAACGAGACCCTGATCCTGCAGATCACCGGCGACGAGGACAAGATTGACGCCTTCGTTCGCACGATGGAGCAGTTCGGTGTCCGTGAGATGGTCCGCACGGGCAAGATTCTCCTGGTCCGAGGAGTGCAGCGAACCTAGGGTAGTCGACCGGAGGTGTTCGGCCATGGCTCCCGGCGTCGTCCGCTTCTGTGTTGTGTTGTTGTGTTGTCTGGTGACCGTCAGCTCATGGGCGCAGCTCGGTTACCAGGACCGTCGCGAGGACATGCTGGTACGGGTCGACTTCAGCCGGTCGCAGGTGAAGGACTGTCTGCTCACGGGTGCCACCTTCACCTCAACGAACCTGCGGGAGGCCGGCTTCGAGCGCAGCGACCTCAGCTCGGCGAAGCTGCGGAACTGCAAACTCGACGGCGTCAGCCTCACAGAGGTGGCCGGTGACGGTCTCCAGGCCCAGCGGCTGACGCTGACCAGGCCGAAGCTCAGTAGCAGCTCTCTCACGGCGCTGGAGTGGGACTCAGGGACCTTGAGCGGACGGCTGCAGAGCATTGAAATCACGGGGCTGAAGTTGTATCGTTGCGAGAGCCGCGATCTGCTCCTTGACCACCTGACCTGCCGCGACCTGGTGGCCACGGGATTGGATATCGACGGGCTGCGCGCCTCGGACTGCGAGCTCTCCGACGTGCAACTCAGCAACGTACAGATGGCCGGTTCACGCTGGTCGCGAGTCGAAGCGCAGCGCTCGCGCCTCGAGGACGTGGAGCTGCAGGACAGCCGACTCGAGGACTGCGACCTGTCCTATGTCCGGGCCGAAGGCTGCGACCTAAGTCATGCGCGGTTCGACAGGTGCGACCTCCGGGGCCTGGTCATCAACGGCTACGACATCGAGGAGCTGATCCGTCGGGCCGGAAGGTAGCCCAACGGACAGCCGAGGTCAGTCACATGGGCGACATGCAGGAACTCATCACGATCGAGGGCTTCGGCCGCACACTGGGCATCCTGTGTGTGCTCTGGTCCGTGGTGAGCCTGGTCCTCGCTGCGATTGCAGCCGCGAGAGGTCAGCGCCGGGGTCTGTGCAAGGGGCTGATCTGGGCACTGCTCGGGCCCCTGACCTGGGGGCTTTGGAAGTACTATGGCTGGATGGTGCGCGTGGTTCCTGAGACGGGCTACGTGGGCCTGCACCGGACCTCGGTGTTCGCCATCAACCTGCTGGTGTTCCTGGTTGTCGGGGCAGGAGTGGGGTATGTGTTGGGAAGGCTCTACCACCGTTCGCCTGCGGCGAACGAAGACTCGTAACACACTCAGACGCAACTGGTGTCACTCACCGATACAGGGAGGAATAGACAATGGCCGCAAAGATGTTCTATGACGACGATGCTGACCTGTCACTGCTTGATGGGAAAAAGGTAGCCATCATTGGCTACGGTATCCAGGGCCGGGCGCAGTCCATGTGCCTGCGGGACAGCGGCGTAGACGTCATCATTGCAGAGCTCAAGGGCACGCCGAACTACGAGCAGGCTGTCGCCGACGGCTGGGACATTCAGGACACCGAGAGCGCTGCCAAGGCCGCCGACATGATCCAGGTTCTCACCCAGGATCACCTGCAGGCCATGGTATTCAAGAACTTCATCCAGCCGAACCTGTCCGAGGGCAACGCACTGATCTTCTCGCACGGGTTCAACATCCGCTACGGCGGCATCGTCCCGCCGGCCTTCGTCGACGTGTTCATGATCGCCCCGAAGGGCCCGGGCGCACTGGTCCGCGAGTGCTACGTCAACGACACCGGCGTCCCCTCCCTCGTCGCAGTGGAGCAGGACTTCACCGGCAAGGCTCTGGACTATGCCCTGGCCTACGCCAAGGCTCTCAAGGCCACTAAGGCCGGCGTCATCCAGACCACCTTCACCGAAGAGACCGAGACTGACCTCTTCGGCGAGCAGGCCGTGCTGTGCGGCGGCGTCTCCGAGCTCATCACCGCCGGCTTCGACACTCTCGTTGCCGCGGGCTACCAGCCGGAGATCGCGTACTTCGAGGTCTGCCACGAGCTCAAGCTCATCATGGACCTCATCTACAACTACGGCATCCAGGGCATGCGCGAGCGCGTGTCCGACACCGCCGCCTACGGCGACATCAGCCGTGGCAAGCGGATCGTCACCGACGCAACCCGTGCCGAGATGGCCAAGATGCTGCGCGAGATCCAGGACGGCTCCTTCGCCAAGGAGTGGACGCTGGAGAACATGACCGGCCGCACGGTCTACAACAGCCTCCTCAAGGAGGGCGAGAAGTCGCAGATCGAGGAAGTCGGTTCCCGCCTGCGCGCCATGATGCCCTTCCTGAAGAAGGGTTAGTCAGTCCAACCACGAGGCACCAAAAGGCCGAGGGCACAGTCGCCCTCGGCCTTTTTCGTTCTTGCCTCTCGAACGGTGCGGCGGCTGTCTTCTGCCCTAATCGAGCATCGCCTTGATGACGTCCGTGCGGCTGACCACACCAGCCAGGCTGCCGTCCTCCTTGAGGATAAGGGCGCGCTTGATCTTCTTCCCGGCGAGGAGCTCAGCCGCGTCCTTGATACTCGACTCGGGGCAGATGGTGATGGGATCGGCGGTCATCACCGACTTGACAGAGGCCGTCTTGCGAGCCTGCAGCACGTCCGCTTCGCTGATCACGCCAACGACCTTCCCGGCGTCGTCGACTACCGGCAGACCGCTTACCTTCTTGGCAACCATCAACGCCATTGCGTCGCCAACCTTCTCCTTCGGGCTGCAGGTGACCAGCTTAGCCCCCTTCGTCATGATGTCCTTGACGGCTTTCTTCGCTGCTGCCATCCGACTTCACCTTCCTCCTTCGGATTATGCAGTGCGGATGAACCGCCCCGTGCGCCGGACACAGGACGGACCTGCACCGCCCGGCTTCCCAATGGATGACGACGGATGATAGCAGTTGAGGCACAAGGATGGCCGGCGCTCTACTGCTGCCTCAACTAGTGTGTTCGCCTCCTGATTCGAATCACCTGCAACAAAGTGCTAACGTGTCTGCCCTCTGACTCGCGCCAAGGTCTCCGAGCATCTTGCGGCGAAATGCCTCTAGCTTGTTGCACGGTTTTCGCCCTTGCGTCAGTGTCCCAGAGGAGTGATCGCATGATCAGCCGCCAGGCGATGGTCGACGAGTTCTGTGAGCTGGTCCAGATCGACAGCTTGTCCGGTAAAGAGGGACGGGTGGCCGAGGTCCTCGCGAGGAAGCTGACCGACCTTGGCCTGTCGGTGCACTTCGACAACGCTCACGAGGCCATCAAGGGCGAGGTAGGTAACCTGATTGCCTATCTCCCCGCCACCGACGCGAGCCTGCCCACTCTCATGCTGCAGTCGCACATGGATACCGTGGCCCCGGGTGAGGGCATCCAGCCTCTCGTCAGCGACACCTATGTCACCAGCGGCAGCGACACGATTCTGGGTGCAGACGCCAAGTCTGGTATCACCGTCATCCTGCACGCCCTGCGTGAAGTGATCGCCGCGGGTGTCCCGCACGGTGAGCTGCAGGTCGTGTTCTGCATCTCTGAGGAGACAGGCCTGCTCGGGGCCTACCACCTCGACTACACGAAGGTGAACCCGAAGTACTGCTTCGTCTTCGACGGTGGCAGGCAGCCGGGGATCATGACCACCTGCGCACCCTCGGCCTTCAAGATGACGTACCGCCTCAAGGGCCTCGCGTCGCACGCCGGTGTGCACCCCGAGCGTGGCATCAGCGCCATCCAGGCGGCCGCCCAGGCCATCGCGCGGATGAAGCTCGGACGCATCGACTTCGAGACGACCGCCAACATCGGCGTCATCCAGGGCGGAACCGCGCGCAACATCATCCCCGATTCCTGCACGCTTCTCGCCGAGGCCCGCAGCCACGACGAGAACAAGCTCCAGCGCCAGATGGACCACATGGCGATGTGCCTGCGGCACGCTGCTCTCGAGAGCGGAGCAGAGCTGCTCGAACCCGAGGTCCTCGCTTCCTATCGGCGGTTCTTCCTGCCCGATGACGCGGAGATTGTGCAGATCGCCTGGCGCGCTGCCGAGGCTCTCGGCTATGAGCCCAGGACTGAGGTCGGCGGCGGAGGAAGCGACGCCAACGTGTTCAACGAACGCGGCATCCCGGCGCTCATCTGTCCGACTGGTGGAGAGGGCGCTCACACTTTGCAGGAACGTCTCGACATCGACGCCTTCGTCGGCTGCGCCCGGTTTCTGGTGCAGATCATCAGCACAGCCCGGTAGTCGCTGCTCGGCGGCCTTCGCTGCAGTAGCTAACCCTTGTCGCGCTGGACAGTCTTGCCGCAGCGCACCGTGCAGCCGGAGGTCACTTTCCCCAGGGAGGGACTCTCATGTCTCCGCTCCAGGCCGGTATTGCGACCGTCGACATCACCCCCTACATTGGGATCTGGCTGGCCGGTTTCGCCGGCCGCAAGAAACCCAGCCAGGGAGTTCATGACCCGTTGCGCAGTCGCGCTCTCGTCCTCGAGGATGGCGAGAAGCGGCTGTGCCTGATCACCAACGACATGCTCAGCATCAACTACGAGACCGCGGATGAGATCAAGGCCGCGATCCAGGCGGAGTGCGACCTGCCACCTGAGTGCGTGATGATCAACCACAGCCACACGCATTCCGGTCCCACTGCTCGCAAGGGGGTCTCGGCGGTCGGTCACAAGCCCGACGACTGCTACATGGAAGTCTACGTGCGCAAGATCGTGAGCGCTGTGACGCTGGCGCTCCAGAACCTCCAGCCTGCGCGTCTGGGCTATGCTCGCACGCCTGTCCAGATCGGCATCAACCGGCGAGAGCGGACGGCAGAGGGCGGCACCCGGATCGGACGCAACCCGGACCTTCCCGTGGCGCCCTACGTCGATGTCTACCGCATCGACTCGGAGTCCGGGGCTCCCCGGGCGGTCCTGTTCACCCACGCGTGCCACGCCGTAACCCGTGCAGCCGACAACTACTTCATCTCCGCCGACTACCCGGGGCAGGCGCAGGCAGTGGTCGAGACCGTGTTCCCCGGTGCGCAGGCGCTCTTCGCCCAGGGATGCGCGGGGAACATCAACTCCGAGCCCGTCGGGGGTAGCTTCGAGGACGTGTGGCGATTGGGTACCATCCTCGGCGGCGCCGTAGTCCAGGCAGCCGCCACCTGCAGACCAGAGGCCGAAGTGAAGCTGGGTTCGGTGCTGCGGTCGGTGCAGGTGCCGCTGCAGGATCCTCCGTCGCTTGAGGAGGCCCAGGCGCAGCATGAGGCGGCCGAGGCACGCCTCCGCGCCATCGAGCAGGAGGGCGACCCGACACAGATCCGCATCCAACAGGGGACCGTGAATTGGACCGGTCGCGTTCTCAAACTTGCCGAAGATGGTGCTAAGAACCTCGGAATGCGTTATGATATACAGGCCTTCGCCCTCAATGACGCCGTGATCGTCGGGCTCGCCGGGGAGGTCTTCGTCGAGTACCAACTGAACATCGCCAAGGCCTCGCCCTTCGACTTCACCAGCGTCCTGGGCGTGACCAACGGTTGCCCCGCCTACCTTCCCACGGCCGCAGAGATGCCCTTTGGCGGGTATGAAGTCCAGGACTCGATGCGCTTCTACGGCACCACCCAGTTGGCGCCCGCCTGTGAGCAGACGATCCTGGACGCCGCTGCGGGAGTGCTGCAGGAGCTCAAGAGCTAGGCACGGCCACCACAGCGGAGTGCACCGAAGGCTTCAGGAGAGAGCATAGTGATCAACCCCTTCAAACTGCCGGGACGCTTCCTGCGGGGAAACCTGCACTTGCATACGACGGTCTCTGATGGCGATCTGGCGCCACAGCAGGCTGTTGACCTGTACCGTGAACATGGCTACGACTTCCTGGCCATCACCGATCATGGGCGGCTGGTTCCGCCGAGCTCCCTCCGCGCCGAAGGTATCACCTTGCTGCCGGGCATGGAGCTCCACCCGGGACAGGGCGAACTCGGTCAGGCTCACCATGTGGTCGCCATCGGCATGGAGACGCCCATCGAGGTGCCCCAGACGCAGTCGCTGCAGACCGGGCTGGCCCACATCGTTTCCCGCTGCCGCTTCGCCTTCATTGCCCATCCCTACTGGACCTCGGTCACCTATCGTGACCTGCTGGGCATGGGTGGGCACATCGGCATCGAGGTGTTCAACTACACCTGCGAGGTGGGGATCGGTCGCGGAACCAGCGATGAGACCTGGGATGCGCTTCTCGCGCGGGGCGAGCGCTGCCTGGGCTTTGCCGTCGACGATGCCCACATGCATTACCCGGACGCCCTCGGCGGCTGGATCATGCTCAAGTCGGCCAACACCGAGGCGGAGTCGATCATCAGCGCGATCATGTCCGGCGCCTTCTACGCCAGCAGTGGCCCGTCGATCGAAGACGTGACCTTCCACGACGGGCACGTGACGGTACGCTGCTCGCCCTGTCAGTCCGTGCATGTGATCTGTCCGCAGCCGGGTGCAGGGACGAACTCGCGCCGTTCGGGACCAACCGCTACACCGATCACCGAAGTCACCCTGCCGGTCTCCGAAAAGTGGACCACGGTCCGAATCGAGTGTGTGGACCTGCAGGGACGCAGGGCCTGGTCGAACCCCTTTTGGTTTGACTGATCCACGCGGAAACATGTGGTAACCGGCTGCACAGGCCTCGGCCTTCAGTCGACGGGAAGGCCGGACCTCCCGCGTGAGGAGCGGGGCGTCACCAGGAGCAGAGTGTGCACGACGACGAACCGGGAGGCCCACGGCGGGCTTCGTACAACTGGACGCTTGGGGTCCTGGTGGCCTACCTGGTGCTCGCAGCTATCTTGCGGTGCTTCGGTCTGACCTGGGGATTTCCGTACTCGGCGTCTTCGGAGGAGTGTCTGGCGCTGGAGGCTGCCCGGCACCTCGGTGCCGGTCCTGGCGGCCTGGATGGCTCCTTCTCGGCCTTCGGGACCCTTCCTCTCTATCTGACCTTGCTGGGCGCAGGTGTTGTGCGTGTCCTGGGGAGCCTCGGCGGTCACGTCTGGGCTGAGGGCGAGGACCTGCTCCTTGCCGGCCGCGGGCTGTCGGCTGTGGCGGACCTGATCTGCGTCTACCTGGTATTTCTGATCGGTCGAAGGGGAGGCCGTCAGGTCGCACTCTGGGGTGCCGCCCTGTACGCCGTGGCCCTGATTGGCGTGCGTGCCTCGCACTTCGCCGCACCGGCGGCGGTCGCCACCTGTGTGTTGGTCCTCTATGTGTACGCCATACTCAGGCTCGCGGAGTACCCCTCGCCTCGAGCCTATGCGCTGACCGGCCTGGCTCTGGGAGCGGTTGCTGCGACCAGACTGGTGATGGTGCCCGTCGCGGTTCTGGGGCTGGTTGTCCTCGCTTTGCAGATCCGTGAAGCCTCCCACCACGGTGGGGACCCGCGTCCCTTCCGCATGGCCGCTGCTGCACGCTGGATTCGTGGCGGCCTCGCCGCCTTCGTGGTCCTCTGTCTGCTTCCCGTGTCGGTCTGGGAGGTAGGTAGGCGCGGCTTCAAGACCCAGATGAGCAGCGCCCTCGTTGATACGGTTGACTCCTCGCGCATCGACGCCCACAGTCCTGAGTTCTGGGCCTCGCAGGTCGACTCCGTGTACAACGGCATCGCGCTTGTGCTGATGGCGGTCGCAGTCGTCGGCCTGCTCAGCGCCCTCGGAGTCTTGCTGTGGATCTCGCATGAGCGAGGTCCGCGCACTTGCTATGAGGCTTTTGTCCGCCTGCGCAACCTCGGCCTCCACCTCGGCGTCGCGGCAGGAGTGTTCCTGGTCCTGACACCGGCGGCGGCTCTGCATCCCCTCGGTTACTGGGCGCCGGCGGGTCCCGGCCGCTTCACCTGGAACCTGCTCGTCGCTCTGGGGGCCTTGCGGCCCTGGCCAGTTGCCACGCTGCACTTCGCCCACACCTGGCCGGTTGTGTACCAGCTCCTCCACGTATGGCCCTACGCCTTCGGAGTCCCACTCGCCCTTCTCTTGCTGGGGGCGTTGGTCTGGGGTCTTGTGGCATTGCTTCGGGGCACGGCCGGCTCCCTGTGGCCTGTCGCTCTTGGCGCGCTGCTGGTGACCGGCGCCGGTAGTCTGCTATCGGTGAAGACCGTCAGCTACCTGTCGCCGGCAGCTCCTCTGCTGTGCGTACTGGCGGGCGCCATGATCGCGAGCTGGTACCGGGGTGCCTCGGGACTCAAGGCCTGGGGAGTATCGCTGTCGGCCGGCCTGGTGGTGCTGCTCTCGCTGGCCTGGACCGTGGGCTACCTGGGGATCTATCGCGTGCCGGACAACCGACTCGCGGCCATCGAGTGGCTCGCCAGTCACGCCCGGCCCGGGGAGCTGGTTCTGGTAGAGCGGGATGAGGCCTGGAGTCCCGATCTTCTCGCCGCCCTCAAGGACAGGGGCCCTTACCGGGTTGAGCGCTATGAGCCCCTGGCTGTCATGCAGGACCGCCCTGAGGGTTGGAACGAGGATGATGTCCGCGCCAAGAGGGCCTACCTGCAGTCGCGGCTGTCAGAGGCTGACTGGCTTGTTCTGACCGACACCAACCGCTCACGCATGGCCACTCTCAAGCGCCAGTTTCCGGTCATCAATGACTTCTACGAGGGGCTACGGCAGAAAAGGACACCCTTCACAGAAGCTGCTGCCTTCGCGGCTGGACCTTCGCTTCTGGGGTTGACGCTGGAGGATTCGGGCGCCGAACTGAGCTTTCGCATGGCCGACCATCCGACCGTGCGGCTGTATCGCCGTACAGCGCCCGCACCCCAGGCCATGCCCGCGGCGAGTCAGCAAAAAAGGCCGAACCCCGTCACCAAGGACAGGGCTCGGCCCAGATCGAGCTAATCGACCGACAGGTTAGTCGCTGATCTCGAACTTGTAGCCAACACCCCAGACAGTGGCCAGACTCCAGGGCAGATCGCGACCCTCTTCGAGCTTCTTCCGCAGTCGCTTGACGTGGGTGTCCACAGTGCGCAGGTCCCCGCCGGGCGTATTGTAGCCCCAGACTTCCTCCACGATCTCCTCGCGGGTGAACACGCGGCGCGGCTGTGAGGACAGGTGGAACAGCAGGTCGAACTCTTTCGGAGTGAGGTGAACTTCCTCGCCCTCCAGGCGGACGGAACGCGTCGGAAGGTCGATCTCCAAAGACGGGTAGACCATGTGCTTCTTCTGGGCTGCCGCCTTCTCAGTGATAACGGTGCGGCGCAGCATGGCGCGCACACGAGCTACCAACTCGCGCGGACCAAAGGGCTTGACCACATAGTCGTCAGCACCCAGTTCGAGACCGACGACCTTGTCAACCTCTTCCTGGCGAGCAGTCAGCATGATGACCGGAATCTCGTGCCGCGCGCGAATTCGCCGGCACACCTCAAGGCCGTCGATGCCGGGCATAATCAGGTCGAGCAGCACCAGGTCGGGCTGTGCCGTCTCCAGCAGTTCGAGCCCCTTCTCCCCATCCGTAGCCTCAACAACCTGATAGCCCTCGTTCCGAAGCACGGTCGTGACCAGCACGCGATCCTGCTCCTCGTCCTCAATAACCAGGATCTTGTCCTTCTCCACCAACTCGGATCATCCTTTCCAGACTACTCGCTGACAACGCCTCGTTCACAACCGGAATCGGCGGTGTTTAGGTATTGTGAACACCATACCACACTTCACATCCGCCTGCAACCAGAAACATGCGCCACAGCCGCGAGTCGCTTACATCCCTCCTGTCGCGTTCTGCGGACGGCGATAGACTAAGATGAAGGTCCCTGTTGTGCCCGTTAGGAAAACCAGAGCCGCTCGGCGAGAGGGATGCGACCCTTCGGGGAGGAAGAGGACCTCGTACCGCTGCAGCGTGGCGCAGCAGTCTTCCGGGAGGTGCTGGTGGCCTTGCCTCGTCGCATCGCACGTAACCTGACAGCCCTGATCCTGCTTTCTGCACCGGCGGTCGTTTGCGCGCAACAGCCGAAAGCGCCGCCGACCAACGCCGCACCGGTGGACTCCTCACCGACGCAAGCGGCCCTGGGAGCGCTGGTTACCCCGCAGACCCTGGCTGAGCGGATCGGCACCCTCGTGCTGATTCTCCTCGTCTCCTATGTGTGTTACCGCGTCATCCTCGGGAGCCTGCGCAAGGCCATGAAGGCCGCCCAGGCCCGAGCCGAGAACCTGACCGGTGCTGCTCGGCAGCGGCAGCAGCGCGCCGTGACTCTCATCGCCCTCCTTAGTAACATCGTGCGCTGGACAATCACCTTCCTGGCACTCATCTGGGCCCTGGCAGCACTCGGGATCAACCTGGTACCCGTGCTGACCGGCGTGGGCTTTCTGGGCGCCGCCATCGCTTTCGGCTCGCAAGCCCTGGTGCGGGACATCGTCAGCGGCTTCTTCATGCTTCTGGAGGGCCAGTACACCGTTGGCGACTACGTGGAGCTCAACGGCAAGTTCGGCATGGTGCAGACGGTCGGACTGCGCACCACGGTGCTGCGGGACACCCGAAACCAGATTCACCACATCCCCAACGGTTCCATCACAGTCTGCACCGTCTACGAGCAGCACTCCGTCAGCTACGTGCTTCACGTGCCCCTGCCGGATGCCGCCGATGCCGAGGCAGCCATGCAGGCCCTCGAGGCCGCCGGCGAGGTCGCCCGGCAGCAGCTTCCCGAGTACCTGCTTGCCGCGGGGCCAGCACGGATCGCGCCCGGCGCAGACACCTTCGCCGAAGTCGTGCTGCCCTTCTCGGTTTTCCCAACCCAGGAGTGGGTGGCGACGACCGAGCTACCCGCTCGGGCCAAGGCGGCACTCACCCGAGCCGGGATCACGCTCCCCGAAGGCAGCACTCCCTACGCTCAGCCCGATCTGTCTGATATGCCCGTCCCGCCGATGGAGGAACTCCGGGTCGAAGGCAAGGGCACGGAAACGCCTGGGCCGGACTCGGAGGAAGACCAGGCCACGGGGGATGAACATGCCTAGCGTCCTCAGCCAGAGGCTGCGCCGGGATCTGGGCATGACCGTTGCGGTCTGGTTCGCCCCGGATACAGCGCCGGAGACCGCCCTGGGATTCCTGCGCCAAACCCTCGACGATGCGGAGCTCTTCGTGGACCCGCAGAACGTGGTGCTGGTCGTGGACGGGTGTCCGGGGGCTGTGGATCCGGTTCTGAGGGCGGCCGAGGAGATGCAGGAGCGGTGCGGGAGCTCCCCGCGAGTCGACGTACAGGAGCAGAACCTCGGGCAAGGTGGCGCGGTGGCTCGCGGGCTCGAGGTGCTTCTGGACACCACTGAGGCCCAGTATCTTTGTACGCGAGACGTAGACGGTGACCACGACCTCTACGATCTTCCGCAACTGGCACGCCGGTTGGAGCAACTGCGGGACAGCGAAGGCCAGGAGGGGGTCTTCGTGGTTGGCAGTCGTGCAGATCGTCATCGGCCGATGGGGTATGCTCGCGGAGAGCTGGAGGAGTTGCTCAATGAGGTGACGGTGCAGACGCTCACAGCCCTTGGCTCGCCGCCTGACCTGAGGCACTGCCGGCTGTACGAAGGCTACGCCGACTTCCAGAGCGGGTACAAGGTCTACACGCGCCAGACCGCGCAAGAGGCGGCTCAGGCCCTGCGCGTGGCGGACGCAACAGAGCCCTCAGAGGAAGTGCTGCGCTGGGGCGTGCAGTTCATCAGCACCGTCGAGCTTCTGCGGCAAGGCGCGGTGCCGGCGTCCGTCAACCGCCTCACCTACGACCAGCAGCCTCAGACCACCTTCGAGGGCCATGACGACCTTCCACGAGCCTTCGGACGGCAACTGGCCTGGCTGTTCCGCCATCTCCAGGTCCGCCCGGAACTCGCCTGGCCGATCCTGGACACCGCCCTTGCCGGGACACTTCTCGCCACCGTCCCTGGCGGATCAGAGACGCTCCTGAACCTGCGCGAATACGTGGCGCAGCACACCTGGAGGCAGTCCGCTCCCCGACCCTGGCCGAGGGGCATGATGTTCTGATGTCGGCACAGTCTGTTCTGGGGAACCTGCGCCGGTGGCTGCAGGGGATTCTGACCGTGCCGGAGATCCCGCTGGCAACGGGAGAGAGTCGCCGCCGAGCCCCAGAGGTGCCGCGCTCACACCTTGGCACAGGGGCCGAGGAGGCTGCCCTGCGTCACCTGAGGGCGAAGGGTCTGCGCCTCATGTGCAGGAATCGCGCCAACGTCTGCGGCGAGCTTGACCTGGTGATGGAGCAGGGAGAGACGGTGGTGATCGTCGAGGTCCGGGCCAGGACGGTCGGCTCGGCGGTCTCCAGCCATGATGCGGTCGGCCCGCAGAAGCTGGCGAAGGTCAGACGGACGGCCGAGCTGTTCCTGCGCCAGCACAGACTTGAGAAGCGCAAGGTGCGGCTGGATGTCGTCGCGGTGGAGATGAGCCACCAGGGTACAGTCACCAGCCTGGAACACTTCGAAGCCGTGGCCTGAAGCCGGAACAGCTCGACCTGATCCGTGCGCTAAGACTCGCTGAAGATCGACTTCCCCGCACTCAGACAGGCCGCAAGTTGCCGGTCAGCGGCCTCGATAGCCTCCCAGGCCACACGGTCCACAGGATCGCTGCGATCCAGCCCGCAGGTGTGCTCCAGCACGTAGGGCACGCCCTGGGAGAAGACCTCCTCACCAAAGGCCGTGTCGGGAGCGAAGGGCTCACCATGCTCGTCGAGGGCATGGAAGCGCATGCCGGCCGCTGCGCACAGAGCCGTGAAGCGTCCGGCCCCGCCGTACTGGATCTGCAGCAGAAGCGGCCCGATGACCCGGTCCTCGCGGCTCAGCTTGCGGGTCACGTCTCGGCCGACGCGGTAGATGGTATCGCCCAGAGCCTGGTTGCAGAAGCGGCCGAGCAGGTCCTCGATATGCTCGCCTAGGCCGGCCTCGCTGAACTCCTCCGGGTACTGTGCACTCAGCGCGCGGGCCGATTCCCACATGCCGGATCGCGTTGCTTCCCCGACCGTGCGGTGCTCGATTGCCTGCCAGGTGTAGACCAAATCGGGGGCTTCGAGATGCGCGAAGTAGGCACACAGCGCATGGCCGAAGTTGTGGATGAAGCTCTTGCGGTCGACGTAGGCGACCATGTTGTCCTTGGGGTCGAGACCGGGCACCGCGGGAATCGGGTTCTTGAAGCCGCGCCGATCGCAGATGAGGGTGTTGTAGGCCTCGGCATAGACCAGCAGCGGGTCGGTAGCCCGGACCTCCTGGGGCATGATCGGCACCATCTTGCCGATGCTGGTTTCGACCAGGCCGACCCAGTCCTCCAGCGGGAAGCCTTCCGGCAGCAGCTTGCGCAGGCCGTTTTCCATATGGCTCGCGGCGTCACGGAGATTCTCGCACAGGATGATGTCCAGAGGTGGCAAATTGGCGTCGCGCCGTCGCTGCAGCGCTGCAGCAATCGCGGGCTGTGTCGTCGGTAGTGCCTTCGGGCCGACCGAGGTGCCGCAGAGCGTGCAGGTGGTCAACTCCTCGGCCACGGCGTCCAGGTCCCGGCCGTTGACGGCCCTAAGGTTCTCGACCCAGAAGGTCTGCGGAGTACGGTCCTTGATCTCCACACGGTAGCGCTTCTGCTCGTTCAGCGCCCTGACGACCTCCTCCACCACATCGACAAAGACGACCTCGAACCCGGCTCGCGCGAAAAGCTGGCCGATGAAGGAGCGGCCGATGTTGCCTGCACCGAACTGCACGTACTTGGCTTGCATGGCTTCAACCTGGTTCCCTGGGAAGTGGTGCGCCCGACAAACGGGACGATTGTACCGCAAAGCGCAGCAGGAGGCGAATCCTGTGGCCGCCGGCGTCTTGACGCACCGTCGTGCCTGCGGCATAGTAGGCATCGTCTTCCGGTCTGACCTGGCAAGGATGAGGAGTGATGGAGTTTGCAGCTCTTGCTTGAGTGGCTAAGCTATCTCGGCGTCGGTTTGCTTGTGGGCACCTTCTCTGGGCTGTTCGGAGTCGGCGGCGGCGTCATAATGGTCCCGCTCATCGTGCTCATCTGGAAGCATGACCCGAAGATCGCCATCGGGACTTCCCTTGCGGCAATGGTGCCGACGTCCTTCGTGGGTGCCCTGCGTCACTATGGCCTCGGCAACGTCAATCTGCATCTGGCGGCCTGTCTGGCCGTCGGAGCCGCCCTGGGCACAGCCTTCATCGGCGCGCCGCTGGTGAAGTACCTGCCCAGCGAACTGCTCAAGAGGATGTTCGGCGTTGTGATGATCGTTTCCGGTCTGCAGTGGTCGGGTCTTGTCGAACTGGTCAAGAGCCTCTTTGTGCACAGCCCGAGTTCCTAGACCAACCCGGCCTGCGCCGCCCTTCCGGCAGAACCAAAGTAGCCCCCTGAGACCCAGGGGGCTACAACTGTCTGTCGAAGGTAGTGGCGCGTCAGGCCGACTTGCGTCGCCGCCGTAGGAACCCAAGCCCGGCCAGGCCCAGCCCCATCAGGGCGAAGGTGCCAGGCTCCGGAACATCGTAGCTCACCCGCAGGTTGGACTCCGCACCGTCGTTACGGCACCCTGAAGTCCAATGCACGCCGATCCAGTCGTCCGTGCCGGACAGGGCTGTGAAGTCCGGCAGGAGCGACAGCGGGATCCTCACACCGATCTGATAGACGTCGTAACCGTCCTCGACAAGCACGTCGCCACTCTTGGTCAGACGGTAGTACTCGACGTCAGCGTTGCCCAGGTACTGGTCTGCGGGCAGCGACGCGCCCTCGAAGTTCGTGTACAGCAGGTTCCCCTGCTCGGTCGTACCGCCATCCTCGGCCGCGTAGTTCAGCCCGGCCGAGACGTACCAGTCGCCCGCGATGTACGGATACCCCAACTGCCCTGGATCAGTGTCCAGCACAGTCTCGTAGACCTTGTCGCCCAGCATGCTCTGCTTGGGCTCGCCCACACCGTCGCTGATACTGGTGCCGATGTTGTCCATCGTGTCGGCCAGATTGATGTCGACACCGTAGGCGTAGTCCTTGCCCTTGAGGTGGATCGCGAGGTCGCCACTCGCGATGTAGAAGGAGTCATACATGTCGATCCGACTCTCGCCGTATCCGCTGGGCTGCGGGAAGGAGGTCACGATCGACACATACAGGTAGTCGGGGTCAAGGCCCAGATACATGGCCTCGACGTCGTAGGGCTCTTCACCCTCAGGGCGGTGGTACGTCGGGTTATTGGTTGAGTGGGTGCTGTCCAGGTTCTGGTACTGGAAGGCCTCCCACGCCCCGGTCTGGCTATCCCAGTCGTCATCAGCGCCGGGAAGCCCCGGTGCCGTCGACGGTGATCCATACCAGTTGTCGACGGCCCAGTTGCCGCCGATACTCGTCGTGGGTGCCCAGTCGTTGACGAAGGCGTCAGTGACGTTGTGAGTGGTGCCCTTGGTATCGGTCAGCGTCGTGGAGCCGACATCGAGGAGAACCCCGAAGGTCTTATACAGCATGCAGTCTGATACATCGGCGTCGCCCCAGTAGGTCGCCGCCGAGGAGACGGTGCATAGGAGAGAGAGTATAAGTGCTGCCCATAGCGGTACTGATCGCATCGGTAAAGCCTTTCGGCGAAAGCCAACACCCAACCCAGACAAGCGTCTGCCGGCCCTCTGACCCGCCCGCCATCGCCTGCCTGGCTTCAATTCTTGACCACCGACTATGTTCTTACCCTAAGGAGGCGGACATGTCAAGGCTTCGCCGTACATACCTCAGTCCTTCGGCCATATGCGACGAAGCCTGAGGGCCCGATCACTCCGGGGCGTCCTGGCCCTGCTTCGCCCAGAAGGTGAGACGCAACCCGGTGTAGATGAAGGCGATGCCCAGCAGGGCGATGACGATCCCGCAGGCGTAGATCAGCCCGTGGTAGATGTCATCGGTGAGCCAGTTGCGCCCCGTCACGATGACCGCGCCAACGATCAGGTACCAGGAGAAGTCGGAGGCTTCGTGACCCAGGTAGAAGGACAGATACTCCGGGACCGTCCGCGGCGCCATCGTCGCGAGTTGACCTGCGCCGACCGTCGCCCACCAGGCGGTGAAGTAGGGATTGGCGGCGCATACTGCAGCGCCCCAGAGGATCAGTTGCGGCCAGGAGTAGACTTGGGCTCCTGCCTGACTCAGGTCCAGCGTCAGGTGCGGCACACTGCGGACCATGTCGAAGCCCATCCAGGCGAGACCGGCTCCACCCAGAAGTCCAATCGCTCCGCGGACGCGAGGTCTTCCCAGCATCGCCTGCAGCCCCATCGCGAGCAAGGCGACGGTGACCAGCTCCAGGAGCGCGTGCCCGGTGATCAGCCCGACCACACCCCGGAGTCCCTGCAGCACTGTCTGCCCGATAACCGCCACCAGCAGCGGCCCCGGCATGATGGCGCCGGAGAAGCCGGTGATGAAAGCCAGCCCGAAGAGCTTGGGCAGGACTGAAGGCGAGCGGCCAGGAGCTTCTGACATGACCCACTTCCAAGACGAGAGGCATGCAGGACCACGTAGCGATTACCCTACCACAAAGCGGCCTGCGCACTCCAGAGCTCTCAGAGAGATCTGACGCCTCCGGGAGGTCGCCACAGCCCGCGGAGGATCTGCTCGTGATCGCGCTCGATCCGCAAACGTTCCTGCTCGAGACTCGCCAGTTGCTCATCAGTCAGTCGGCCCTCGGCGCGCGCCGCATCGACTTCCTCCTGGTCCAGCACGGTGAGGTTCCCGGCGGCATCGAACCACAGGTCCAGGAGAAGGTCGAGGTAAGTCACCGTCTCGTCCTGGATCACCGGCGGCTCGCTGAGGTGATAGCAGTACCCGTGCAGTGCGCGCTCCGGGCCGTACATCTCCCACAGCACGTGGGCCACGCCCTCTCGGTAGTGAGCGATCGTCAGCGACCCGGCCAGGATCACAAAGGGCCCCAGGTGGGTGTCCCGGGTCACATCATAGCGAAGGACCACGTAGCCCGGTTCGCGGTGCAGCAACTCGCACCAGTAGGACTCGTCCGGCACGTTCAGCTTGCGAGCGATCTCCAGTACCTGCACCCGGAAGGCCTCCGGCGGGAGAGTTGGGGCATTACGGCCACCTTTCTCTGCCCTGTCCACGGGTCCCTGCTCGAGACTCCCGTGTCGCGGAGGTGATGGCGACGGCGGGAGGGAAATCGGAAGCGTTGCGGTCGCAGCCCTGGACGCGACTGCAGAGAGGAGCCGAACAGCATGACCCGCCCTTACTCCCTTCTACTCGCACTCCTGGTGGCAGTCGGCACCCTTGTCCCTTGCCACGCCGAGAACGCCTTCGCACGTAACCTCACCGACTACGGCCTGCCGCTCCTCGGGCTCGGCGTGGTTGCGAAGGGCCTGACCAACGAGGGCAAGGACAAGGAGACGATCAGGATCGCCGCGGAGGCAATGCTTGCCAGCGAGGCAGTGGTCCAGGTACTCAAGCCCTTGGTGGGCGAGGACCGTCCCAACGGCAAGTCCGGCTACAGCTTTCCCAGTAGCCACGCTTCACTGGCCTTCGCCGGTGCGACCGTCCTGGCCGAGAACCACCCGAAGCAGAAGTGGTGCTGGTATGCGCTTGCCGCAGGCATTGCGTGGTCACGGGTGGACCTCCGAGCACATCACACCCACGACGTCGTCGCTGGCGCCCTGTTAGGGAACGTCATGGCTCACCAGGCGCTCCACTACAATGAGGATGACCACCCCGTGAGCTCGGCTGGGATTGCGCTCCTGAGCAGGTCGTGGTAGGTGCCACGGCCCTTCCGCGCCCCGGCCTGAGCCCTTGGCGACTTCGGTCCTGCCCCATCCCGGCAACACATCCCCCGCAAGGTTGAAACGCCCCGGCAGTTGGGGTAAGCTAAGGGGCTGCCGGTATCAGGTGGCGGTGTGCCTTCATGCAGGCCGCCGGTGATGGCCGGCACCCGGGCTTGTGCGTTGTTGGGCCGGGCGAGACCACCGAGAAGAGGGAGTCTTCATCATGGCCGATCGTGCGTTTCCGCTGGATCCCCAGACCGTTCCAGAGGTCAATACGAAGTACCGCCGCATCCAGACGCAAATCCCGGTCCCCGAGTCGCTGCCGACCCTGCAGCGTCTGCGCGAATACGAGCCCAGGTCGATGTCCGGTCAGCCGCCGATTGTATGGGACCACGCCAAGGGCGTGCAGGTTTTCGACAAGTGGGGCAACATGTGGCTCGACTTCAGCTCCGGCGTCCTGGTCACCAATGCCGGGCACAGCCACCCCAAGGTCATCGAGGCGCTGACCAACCAGGTCCAGCACGGCCTCCTCCACCACTACTGCTTCCCGGCAGAACCGCGGTCTCTGCTGGCTGAGAAGCTCGTGCAGCTCACTCCGCCGTCCATGGGCAAGGCCTTCCTGCTCACCACCGGCGCCGAGTCCACCGAGTGCGCCATCAAGCTCATGCGCACTCATGGCGTGTCCAAGGGCGGCCCGCGCAAGAGCGTCATCGTCACCTTCGACAACGCCTTCCACGGCCGGACCATGGGCGCCCAGATGGCCGGTGGCATGCCCGCCGGGAAATCCTGGATCATCAACCTCGACCCGGGCATGGTGCAGGTGCCGTACCCGGAGGGTTTCCGCTGCACCGACACCTCCTTCGACTACTTCCTCAAGTGCCTCGCCGACAAGGGCATCAGCGCCGATCAGATCGCCGGCGTCATGAGCGAGACCTACCAGGGCGTGAACGCCGCCTTTGCGCCGCCGGAGTACTTCCAGGCCATGCGCAAGTGGGCCGATGAGAACGACATCCTCATCACGATGGACGAAGTGCAGGCAGGCTTCGGTCGCTGTGGCACCTGGTTCGGCTTCGAGCACTACGGCATGGTTCCCGACCTGATCTGCTGCGCCAAGGGTCTCGGCGACGGGCTGCCCATCAGCGCCGTCATCGGCCGCACCGACGTCATGGACCAGTACGCACCGGGCTCCATGACCAGCACGCATACCGGCAACCCGCTGTGCTGCGTCGCCGCGCTGGCCAGCATCCAGGCCATCGAGGAGGAAGGGCTTGTCGAGAACTCGGCGCGCATGGGCGAGGTCCTGCTCAAGGCCATGCTGCCGCTCAAGGACAAGTACGCACCGCAGGTGGGGATCGTCCAGGGCAAGGGCCTCGTGGCAGCAATCCAGTTCACGATGCCGGGCACCACTGACCCCAATCCCGATCTGACCTTCGACGTGACCAAGGCCTGCATCGAGAAGGGGCTCATGCTCTTCGCGCCGGTAGGCGTCGGCGGGTGCGCCATCAAGATGAACCCGCCGCTGTGCATCACCGAGGATGCAGTCCTCGAGGGCGTAAGCGTACTGGACGAGGCCATCGGCGAGGCCCTGGCGGCACGCAAGTAGGCTCCGGGCAACGCCGAAAGGCAGTCACCAGAACCACACAGGCCCAGGCAGACTGTCTGCCTGGGCCTGTGTTTTGTGCGAGAGGAGCGCTGCCTCGGGCGGCTGCTCACTTAGTCCAGCGACCGGCCCTCGGCGATCGCTTTGATGATGTCGGCGCGCGAAATGAGCCCGACGATCGTCTTGCCCTCCACGATGGGGACGCGCTTGATGCCCCTGTCGTGCATGACCTTGGCGATCTCGGCCACGGCCTCTTCCGGCCCGAAGCTCACGACCTTCTTGGTCATGACGTCCTCGACCAGGAGGCCACGCCACTCCGCGTCCTCCTGCACCATCCTGTCGGGCTCAATCCACAGTCCGTAGAGCGCGGTCTTGACCTTCGGTGGCTGGATCTTCGTAATCATCAGCAGGTCACGCTCGGTGATGATCCCGATCAGCTCGTCGGCATCGTTCACCACGGGCATCCCGCTGATGTTGTGATGAGCCATGATCTGCACGGCATGCGCGGCCCGGTCGTCATGACGAATCGCAAGAACATGGGTTGTCATGATGTCTTTTGCCTTCATACCGAGACTCCTTGCTGGTGATGGCGGTCTGCTTCGCTTACCGGAAAAGGATCGCTACAGCAACCATCCTAACAAAGGGATCTTAGCGGCAGGTTAAGACAAGGACGTGCTGCCGCGCGCAACTCAGGGCGTGGCAGGCTTGGCAGGCGGTGTCGCGGGCTTGCCGCTCTTTGAGTTCGTTGTGGTGCCCTTGTCCGACTTCTCGGTTTTGTCGGTCTTCTCGGCCTCGCCTGTCTTCGCCGAGAGCTTCACAGTCTGATCGGTGACGTTCCCGGCTGCGTCGCGAGCCCGGATGAGGATCTCGGTGACGCTGGACTTCAGCGGCGGCGTCACCAGCAGGAACTTCTCGTACCGCCAGTCATAGATGCCGTCATCGAGGCGGACAGCTCGCCACAGGGTCTCGCCCTTGGGCGCCCAACTAAGGTTGGTAATCCGACTGGTGGCATCGAGGGCAAAGCCCGTGAGGGCCCAACCACCGTCGGTCTGCTGCGAGGGACCGGTGATGATCTGCACCTCGGGCGCCTTGTTGTCAAGGATGACGTTCGCTACGTCCACCGTGACCGAGCGCGAGCCGGTCGGGTTCGAGAGGCTGTCATCGGCAATCACCCGCAGGTCATAGATGCCGTCGGCAACGCTCTTGGTGTCCCACTCGTACTCCGTCTCGGTGATGTTCTCCTTGAGGACCTTGAAGTCGCGCTCACCCCGCAGGCGGTACAACACGCGGGCCTGGAGCTTGTCCTTGTCGGCGTCCTCCATCTTCCACTGGATCTTCGCCTTGCCGCTGATGGCGCTGCCCTCTGCCGGCTTCACGTCCTTGAGCGTCGGCTCCTGGTTGGCGGGCAGGTACGAGATCCGCAGCCAGTCCAGTAGCGGGACAGCCTGCCCGGCGGCCTTGGTCATCTCGACGCGGTACTGTAGGTACTGGCCGGCGGAGGCCGAGACCTTCTCGCGTCCGGGCTCAGCCAGCGCGACCGACCACGGGCTCCAACTTGGATCCCTGGGGTCGCCGCTGTTGCCGGCGCGAACCTGCAGCACAGTTCCCGTCCCCGGAGGCGTCACGCCCTGCCAGTCGACTCTCCCCCACTGCGACGGGCGCTTGCTGTCGAAGATTGCGGACAGGTACTCGCCCTTGCCGGGCGCCGAGGTGTCGGCGGACATGACCACACCGGGACTGGAGAGTGCAACATAGAGGGCAGTGCCGTTGCCCCACAACCGCGCTGCCTGGCAGCCGTCCTTCTTGAGGACCACCGAACGCGCTTTGGCGCTGATGAGCTCGAAGACCTGCGCGTTGTCATCCGACCCGGCAAACAGGCGGTCGCCAACCTGCGCCAGCGACAGGATGCCGGTGCTGCTGTTGTCGTACCAGGTCGTGAGGCTGCCGTCGGGCCTCAGCGCGACGACCTTGCCCTGGGGTGCGGTCGAGGCAAGGACCGTGCCGTCTTCGCCGCTCACGAGTCCGGTGATGTCGTTGTCGGCGGCTTCCCACAGGCAGGTCAGGTTGTGGGCTGCATCCAGCCGGTAGACTGCGCCCCGTTTCGCGGTACCGATGTACAGATCGTCCTTCACACGCAGGAGCCGCAGGGCATGGCCCTGGCGCAGCTCGACGACCTTCTCCAGCTTGCCGTCGAGCGTGAGGCGCCACACCTTCGCATCAGGACCGGTCCCAACATAGAAGCCACCACTGCCGTCCGGGATGATGTCCCAGACGTAGTCGGCGTCGACCTTGCACAGCTCTTTGCCCTTGCCCTCAGCCTCCACGCGGAAGATACGTCCCTGAGGCATGGTCCCGACCAGCAAGCCGCACGCACCGTCATCGCACAGGGCCGAGATGCCAAACTGACCGGGGTTATAGAACACCTTCGGTGTCCCGTTCTCGAGCCGGTAGACGATTCCGGGGTCGGAGGTGCCCGCGTAGACCTGGTCGGCAGACCCGGCCAGCGCGGTCAGGTAGAGCTCACTGAACTTTGTGGGCTTGGCCCACTCGGGAGCCAGTTGCAGAGCCCCGTCGCTGCGGATTGCCAGGCCCTTCGACTCACCGGCAGTGAAGTCGGACTCGGAGGTCTGCGACCAGAAGGAAGGCCCGCGAGCGACCGCTCCCTCCTTCTTGTCGGTGGTGGTCTCCTCCTCTTCGGGAGGCGCTTCCTCCTCTTCCGCAGCAGCCTCCTCTTCGCTGGTCTTGGTATCCTTCGTAGCGGTCTCAGAGGAAGGCTTCTCATCCTTCTTCTTGCCCGTCTCGCCGTCCGTGGGCCCGGCCTGAACCGGCCTTGATCCAAGGCTCGGCGTGAAGGCCGAGTGCGCCCAGGCGAGGCTCGCGGGAACGCCCCTGGGCAGCCGTGCGGCGATGTCCTCCTCGTCAGTCTCGTCCGGCGGCAAGGGGCGACTGCCGGGTGTGCTGCCCTTGACCTGGTGCCCGAAGCGGTCTTCCGAGGGCAGAGTCAGCGAGGCGCCGCCGAAGAGAACCCAGGGCACGTCGAGCGTCTTGGAGACCTCCACGCCGCCGCGGGTCAGGTCGGTCCGCTGAGCGTTCTCGAGGAGCGACTTGAGGGAGTTCGGGAGCCAGAACAGCTTCGTCCCGTCGACCGAGAGGTCGCGAGTAGCGATCCCGGCACAGGCGAAGAGCTGGTTACCGCGCTCCTGGCCCTCGTAGACCTTGATGAAGTCGTCGAGGCTGTAGAAGGTGGGAGGCATGACTCCGGCACGCGACCGGGTGCGCATCGCGTCTGTGCCACCGGACACCGCGAACCGCACCGCGGACTTCTCCAGTCCCAGCGGGATGGGAAGCGTGATGGTCTTCTCGACAAGCTCCCCGTCCTGCGGCCGAATCCTGACGTGCAAGGTGACTTCCTCGCCCGCCTTCGCCACCGTCTGATCGGCGTAGATCTCCTCAATCGCCGCGGCATCCTGGGCCTTGCTGAGCGTCGCCTCGTACTCACAGGAGGCGATGTCCTGCGACCGCCAGCGGTTCTGAGTCAGTATCCCGCAGCCTTCCAGCACTCCACCGATGGCGATGGACATCGGATCGCCCTCGTTGTAGTACAGGTCCTCGCGCGAGATCGCGTCGCCCTTCGTTCCCTTGATCTGCGTCTTGAGCCGCACCATTCCCTTGCCCGAGGCGTTGTACGCGGACTCCACGGCGGAGAGGGCGCAGGTCGCCAGCAGCGCAGGCGTCAGATCCTCGTTGCGGATCATCTCGACGTGATAGGTCTTCGTGCGCTGGCGGGTCTCGTCGGTGATCTTGAAGCTCGCCGGTACGCGGGCCGAGGTCGGTCCAAGAGCCCCGCCGACTGCCCAGGGACGGTCGGTCTTCAGCGCCCCGATCTCCTTCATCGGGCTCATGACCTTGTCGGTGCGGCTATACCGGGGAATGAAGTCATGCACCCAGGCGGTGGTCAGTGGAACATCCACCGTCCCCATCTCAAACAGCGGGTGCCCGAAGCCGAGGAGACTGTCGCCCTTGCGGTAGGTGACCGTTCCGCCGGTGCTGATGTCGAAATCGCCCCAGGCCAGCAGCGCCCCGAAGGCAGCGCCCGCAGTCAGCTCCACCGGCACGGGCTTCTGCGTGATCCCCGGGGCCGCCATGGGCTCCAGGTTGCGACCGGGAAGGCGGTCCTTGAGGAACCGCAGCGCCGCTTCGGGCAGGCCGGCGCAGTACAGCGGCTCGGCCACCGGATACATGAGCAGCGTGTGGTCGTCCGCGAAGAGCGCCTGTGATTGCTCCCGTGACACGACCCGCACAGCCCTGATCTTGTGCCCCACGACGGCCAGGGCGCCGTCACGAGTCGAGAACTGCGCACCCACCTTGGGCGCGGGCGCCACGGTCTGTGCCGGAGTGGGAGTGCCCAGCGCATCGAGCATCGAGTCGATGGCGGTGATCCCGCACATGGCCTCGCGTGGGAAGTCCCAGCCGTAGGCCGTGGCTCCGATCAGGCGACCGTTGATGTAGACCGGGCTACCGGACATGCCGCCGATGATCCCCGTCCTGCGCTCGACACAGGGGCCGTCGAGGATCTTGGCCAAGATCAGGTCCTCGCCCAGATTCCACTTCTCCAGCACCCCGACGATCTCAAGATGGAACTCGGTGATCGTCACGCCGGAGAAGACGGTCTTTCCGACGGCCTTCATCCCGGGCTGAATCTCCGAGGTCGGCATCATGGTCTGCGGGTCGAAGTACGGCGACAACGCACCGGCCGGGGCCATCGAGGACAGGGCGAAGGCCAGCATGCACAGTGCGCGAGTTCGTAGGCTCATGAGTGTGTCCTTTCAGCGAAGGAGGAAGAGGGCGACCGCCAGCTATCCTACAACAATCGGACTGCTTGCGTATTCCTCCTTGCCTGTTCTCTTTCCTGCGGGATCGCCCCTTTTGGGAAGGCAACTCCTCGGCCACGGGGAATAAGCTTGCCCAGCACACACAAGACCGGCGGACGGCTCGCCCGCTGATAGCGCACACCTCGATGAGGAGCCGCCGCACCGGTCAGGCCGCATCCAGGGAGGCAAGACCAACCATGACCGAAGTCAGGGCTGCCTTTATCGGCGCCGGTGGGAATGCCCAGGGACACATGCAGCGTTTCGCCGAAGTGGAAGGTGCACGCATCGTCGCCATCTGCGACCTCGATGAGGCGCGTGCCCAGGAGATGGCCGGCAAGTACAACGCTGCCGCCTACACCGAACACCATGCGATGCTCGATGCCGTGGACGTCGACGCGGTCTACGTCAGCATCCCGCCCTTCGCCCACACTGATGCGGAAGTCGTCGCCGCGAACAAGGGCTGTGCCGTCTTTGTCGAGAAGCCCGTGGCCCTGTCGATGGAGAAGGGCTACGAAGTGCTCGAGGCTATCGAGCGTAACAAAGTGATCTCCTGCGTTGGTTTCCAGCTCCGCCTGCTCGACCCGGTCTGCCGCGCCAAGAAGTGGCTCGCGGACAAGACCATCGGCATGGTCTCCAGCCATCGCTGGGGAGGCCTTCCGGGCGCCCCCTGGTGGCGAGTGATGAGCAAGTCCGGCGGTCAGCTCACCGAGCAGACGATCCACCAGGTGGACATCATCCGCCTGCTGGCCGGCGACGTCGAGGAGGTCTACGCTCACTATGCACTGCGAACCATGCAGGACGTCGAGGGTCTGGACATCCCCGACTGCCAGGCGGTGCTGATGAAGTTCCGCTCCGGCGCCCTCGGGACACTCACCACCAGCCCGATGCTGACCAAGGGCGGCGGCCGCAGTGACGTCGTCTTCCTGCTCCGGGACCAGATCATGACGCTGGGCTTCCAGGGCAACGCCTTGTCACCGGGAGAGGACGCCTGGCTCTGCGCAGCACCGGAGCCGACGCCGAACATCGACGAGGCCTTCATCGCCGCCATCCGCCAGAAGGACCCATCCCTGGTCGCCTGCACCTACCGCGAAGGCCTCAAGAGTCTCGACGTGGTTCTCGCCGCGACACGATCCGCACAGAGCGGCAAGCCCGAAAAGACTGAGATGGGCTAGGGAGCGCGCAACTGCCCTGAGCAGTTGCCGCCCCAAGCACCAAACTGCAGCAGGTATCTGCATGAGCAACATCATCTCCGCCAGCCGTCGCACCGACGTGCCCGCTTTCTACAGCGAGTGGTTCCTGCGACGGCTGGAGGAGGGTTTCTGCGACTACTGGCAGCCCTTCGCGCATCAGTGGTTCCAGGTCAGCCTGCGGCCGGAAGAGGTCGCAGGGATCGTCCTGTGGACCAAGAACCTGGGGCCGCTGCTGCCGTCTTTGCCCGCTCTGCGTCAGCGCTATGTGTTCTACGTGCAGTTCACCATCACCGGGCATCCGCCGCAACTGGAGCCGGGAATCGTCCCCACAGCAGAGGCCGTCGAGCAGTTGCGGCAGGTCTCGCGGCAGTTCGGCCCGGAGGCGGCTGTCTGGCGCTTCGACCCCATCGTCTACACCCAATATGGCGGGCCAACCGAGACGCTGGGGCGCTTCGACCGTATCTCCGAGCAGTTGGAGGGCTACACGCGGCGTTGCGTCATCAGCTTCATGTCGCCCTACCGGCGGCAGCAGAAGGCCTTCGCCCAGGCGGGACTGCAGCACACCGAGCCGACGTCTGCTGAGCGCAGAGAGATGGCGGCCGACCTGGGCGCTCGGGCTCGTGCGCACGGCATGGAGCTCTCAGCGTGCTGCAATGAGGACGTGCTCGGCGAGATGGTGACCAAGGCTCACTGCGTGGATGCCGACCTGCTGCGTGCCCTCGGGGCCGACCTGCCGCACAAGGTCTCCCCAGCGCCCTCACGCAAGGGTTGCGGCTGCATGAAGTCCATCGACATCGGCGCCTATGACCTATGTCCGGGTGGCTGCGCCTACTGCTACGCCAACCAGGACCACGACCTCGCCCGGCGCAACTGGTCGCGTCATAGTCCCCACCATCATGCCCTGGCCGAAGCGACCATCCCCCGGAAGGACCGGGACCTCGAGTAACTCCTCCTCAAGCGCCGCCGGTCAGGATCCTCAGCGCTGCTTCCAGTCTCTCGACCGCCCGCGCTTCGGTCGCCGCAGCTTCGCGAATCTGCGAAGCGAACTCGCGTCGTGTGTTCCGGTCAGCGAGGGCCTTCAGCGCAGTCGGGTCCTGCCAGTGGCCCCATCTCCAGACCTTCCCCGAGTAGTCGCCGACCTGGTCATACAGGTCCGCGGCCTCCGTGAGCTGCGCCGCAACCTCCGGCGCCGTCTTGGCCATGGAGCGCAGGAACTGTGCGCCCTGATGACGCTCGTAGAGCATGACCACCTGGTCGCAGTGGACCATCGCCCGCGTCTCCATCACCTTCTGGTCGTCCGCGGGATAGTCGGCGTCGACTTCCAGCCCCTTCGCCCAGGCTTCATAGGCGGCGAGACCGCTCACGTGATCGGGCAGGTTCGGCCGCTCTGCGGTACGCGCCAGGTCGACGGCCCACTGCAGCGCGGAGATCAGCAACTCTCGCTGCGAGGGCCCCGGCCAGCGGAACTTGTCGCCAACCACGACTAGCCCGACCGGCTCCGTGCCTGCAGGCCCCAGACCGGCGTCCGGCGCCTGCTCGAAGCGCCCGAACTTCTCGAACCAATCGGCCTCCTGGTAGTAGCCCGGCAGCTTGTCCTCCTGGAAGTAGCTCCAGCCGATCAGGACGTCGCCGCCCTGGTCGTAGCCGGTGACGATGCCCGCCTCCGGCGGACCGATGATGCCGAAGGCAATCGCCGGACGGCCCTTCGCGATGCTCTCCCGGAGCGCTGCGAGCATTCTGCCCTTGTCACGCGGGACGATCTGGAACTCGTAGCCGATGCCCAGCGATGCTCGTTGGTAGGGCTCCGGCGCAAGGTAAGAGAGATCCACATTCCCGCCGTCGTCTCGATTCCACAGGCGACGGAAGGCCGCACCGGTGATCCCCATCAGGTAGTCGTAGTCGACCGGGTCGCCCAGGTACTTCATGACCGAGAAGAGCGAACCGGGGAAGGGACACAGGTGAACGTTGTAGCCGATCCGCGGCACACCCTCCAGCACCGCGCGACCGAAGTTGCCCGCAGTCTGTGGCTTCGCGACTTCACCGCCCGTCAGTTCGAGGGCCTTCTCCAAGTGGGCTGCCGCCTCGGCGTCACGTCGTCGCGCCAGGCGAATCAGCGGCGCCAGACGTCCACGCAGATACCGCTGGCCGAACTTGCGAACGCCCTCGTCGGTGGGGATCATCCCACCGGTGAACTCCCAGATCGCCCACACGAGGTCGTGCTCATCATCGAAGCACTTGGCGGCCTCGCGCAGTTCATCAGCCGCCGCCGGTTCCTGCTCGGCCATGTGGCGCAGGAAGTCGGCACCGTAGGCCCGGGCCTCAGCCAGCGTGCCTCCGGTCGCATGGTGGTAGTCGTGGCGCTTGCGAAGGGTCTCCTGGTCTTCCGGCGGGAAGGGCTCGGTCTTGAGCAGCGTGTCGGCCCACATCGTGAAGGCCGCCTGTCCGGTCCAGCGCCCACGAACCACCGGGGTGCGCAGGATATCCAGGGCACGCCGCAGTGCCTTGAGGTTGATCTCGTGGTCGGAGGGCCGCGCGATCTTGTCGCCAATCAGGATCAGCCCACGGGTGTCGGCGAACCAGTCACGCTTCCGGAAGTAGGGATCGGGAACACCGCCACCAGCCTCCTCGAACTCCAGCCCGACGGCAAACTCGCCCTCGTCCTGGAAGAAGCTGCGACCCACAAGGACCTTGCCACCCTCATCATAGCCCGTGATGAGACAGGCCTCCGGTGGGCCGACGACACCCAGTCCCAGCACCGGCACGCCCGCACGGATACTGGCCAGGATGCGGTCACGGAAGGCCGCTTCGTCGTAGTCGACCTCCTGCGCCAGACCAAGGGACTGAGCGAAGTCCTTGCGCAGTAGTACCTCGCACCCATAGCCGGCGGGGGTCAGCCCGTCGCGGAAGGTCGTGAGTGGGTCGCCGGGCATGCCCAGCAGATCCAGGGATCCCCAGTCCCAGTTCTCACTGTCCCAGCCCATCCGGAAGGACGCGCCGCAGGTGCCCTTGAGGTAGACGTACACAACATGCCAAGGGTCGTTGGCCTGTTCGGGACGCAGTCCCAGGTTCTCGCCCTTGTACTCCAGGAAGGCACGCAGGCTGGCAGGGAAGGGATCCTCCTCCGGGCCACGGGAATCGCCACGGTAGAACCCGATCCAGGGCAGTCCCGGCAGCACACACCTCACTACCGGATCGGCAGTCTCCGGTCGCTTGAGCACCGTCTTTGCCTCCTTCGCCGGCTGTGCCCCTCCAGCGACAACAGCCGTGGCAACGATCGCAATCGTCAGCACCCTCCACACAGCACACCTCCGGGGTGGGCAGGCAGCCCAGAGCTCTATCGATTCTGCTCACCGACAAGAAAAGCGCCCCGGCCCAGAGTGCGGACCGAGGCGCTGTCGGTTGCTGTCAGTGCGGCTTTACACCAGGGGCTCGGGCGGTGCTTCCAGGCCCGAGATGATGCGGCGGATCACCAGACCAAAATCGCTGTAGTCGGTGATCGGCTTCGTGTAGTACCACGTGCAGCCCAGATCGATCCCCGTCTTGATGTGGGAGGGCTCGTTCAGGGCCGTCAGCATCAGCACGGGCACTTCACACAGGCGTTCGTCCTCCTGCATCTTGCGCAGAGTCGCCCAGCCATCCAGGCGCGGCATCATTACGTCCAGAATGACAAGGTCGGGCACCAGGGCCTTGAGGACCTCCAGGGCCTGGATCCCGTCGAAGGCTTCCGCTACCTCGTAGCCTTCGCCTTCCAGAAAGATCCGCGTGGCAAGGACCATGTCACGCTGGTCATCGACTACCAGCACCGTCTTGGGTTGGGCCTCTGCGCGGGTCATCAGTTCCCACCCTCAGTCTTGTCGCCTACGGCGGCCAAGGCTTTCTCCTCTTCGTGGGGGTCGATGGCGAGCAGTCGGTTCACAACAAGCCCCAGGTCGTCGAACTGCAAGGGCTTGCGCTTGATCTCGTACCAGTCACAGCCCATGTGCCAGCCCAGGGCCTCGTCACGGTCCATGGCCATGGCCGTGAGGATCACGACCCGGATGTCTCGCGTTTCCGGGCTGCTGTTGAGCAACTCCAGCACTTCCCAGCCCGACATCGGCGACATCAGAACATCAAGGATCACCAAGTCGGGCTTGCGGTGTGCGATGCAACGCAAGGCATCGACGCCGTTGGTAGCTTCCTCCACTTCATAGCCGACGCTCTCGAGGTAGCTGCGCACGGCAAAACGAAGCGCAGGTTCGTCATCTACAACCAGGATGAAACCCTTCATCTGCGGGCGAACCTCTGACTGCCGCGTTGCTCTGTGGAGGAGGAAGGAGGTACACGCAGGACGGGAAGGCAGGCCGCCTTCATGGATAGGTATAATCGCGTAAGGGAGCGGACGCTGCTTTGCCTGCCGAACCTCTCCTCTTCCTCGCGAGTGGACGCGGTCTCGGTTCACTCTCCTCCTTTCTGCTTTTCGCGCATCTGCAGCGACCTGGCAACGTCATGCACCAGCCTGCGGTCCCGGGCGTAGGTGCTGCCGCTCGCCGCTTTCGCGTATTGCCTCAGTTGTGCGGTTATTATTGCCAGTTGCCCGAGGTGGCTAACGTCTTCCGCCTCATTCGTTGCACAGGTGACGGTCAAGGTCATCAAGGGGAAGCAAAATACCTCGCCGGTTGCACGGCTCAGACCGGGCACGTACCCCCGGCGCAAATCCTCGTCATCGTAGAACCCGTCGCGAGCTTCATCGAACCCGGCCATGGCCGCCTGTGCAATCGCATCGGCCCGCCCGGGCTCCGTGACGATACAGAAATCGTCACCGCCTACATGATAGACATTTCCGCCGTCCTTTACTACCTCCTCCAACAGATTTGCCAGAACCTTGAGTACATGATCTCCGCGGTCAAACCCATAGTGGTCATTGAAGGCCTTGAAGTGCCGCAAGTCAAAGGAGACCAGGGCCAGCGGCTCCTGGCGCACCAGCCGCCGCTCACACTCACGCTGCAGAACCGCACTTCCAGGCAGACCCGTCAGGGGCTGCGAGTCCAGATCGCCCGCTCGCAGACGGCACAGCGCACCGACCAGCGCCGGCAGCTCCTCCAGGGCATCGTCGGCGACCAGACCCGTCGCACCGGCTCGCAGGGCCTGCTCTCGCGAGTACCCCCTCCGGCCGAGGGCGACGAGAACCAGTGCCGGCTTCACCCGTCGACAGGAGTCCAGTTGGGCGACGCGCGCCGACACCTCGTCGAGGCCTTCCGGTGCTTGCTCCACGACGACGAGAGCCTCACCGGGATCCTCGGCGACTTCGAGTCCCTCGCGCACCAGGGCAGCACGCACCTGGTCTGCAAGGGCGCCGTCGGCAAGGTGTACCGACACCTGGACCATGCCACGCGCTTCCTCTCTTCGGGTCGAGGGTAGTTCCGCCTGGGGGTCTCAGAGTCCTGCCACGACCTGCCCAGGCGTCGCTGCGGGCAGGTAACCGGCAGGATCTGGGCGAATTCAGTGAAGGCCTTTTGGAGAGCCGCAGAGAGGCCTGTGTGTCGCCTTCCGGCCTCTGCTTCGTGGCCATCATCGGAGTTGCCGGCATGGATATCAGGATTCGTGAGGCCCGCGAAGAGGATCTGCCGGCCATCCTGCGGATCTATAACGCCTCGATCCCGGAGCGCATCGCGACCGCCGACACGGAGCCGGTTACCGTGGAGAGCCGCCGGGAGTGGTTCCGCGAGCACACCACCCGGAGGCATCCGCTCTGGGTTGCAGAGATTGGTGGCCAGGTCCTTGGTTGGGCGAGCCTGAGCCACTTCATCCATGACCGCCCTGCCTATGCAGCAACGGCCGAGATCAGCCTCTACGTGGCCCCCGAGTGCCGCCACCAGGGGATCGGCCGTCGGCTCACGCAAGCCATGATCGAGTACTGCCCCGAGGTCGGCATCAAGACCCTGGTCGCGCTGATCTTCGGCCACAACACGCCCAGCCTCAGCCTGTGCAAGCAACTGGGCTTTGAGCGCTGGGGCTTCCTGCCGGGCATCGCCGATCTGGACGGCGTCTCGCGAGACCTGGTGATCCTGGGCAAGAAGCTCTGAAGCTGACGGCCGCATCTGGGATTGCTATGACTTAGCCCTTTCGAGGTGACGACGTGGAACGCGACCTACTGCAGGCCATCGCCCAGGACCGCGAGCAGATTGTCGAGCTCTGCCGCAGTCTGTGTCGCATCAGCACCGTCAATCTCTACTCCGGCGATCGCGACCCCTCGGGCGAGCGAGAAGGTCAGGAGTTCCTCGCTGGAGTCCTGGAGGGCCTCGGCGGGAGCCTTCGCCTTTTCGATTGCCCTGCCGACATCTACGCCCGCATGGGTGTACTCGGTCCGCAGGAGCGCGACTTCACCTCCCGGCCGAATCTGGTCAGCGAGTTCCACTTCGGCCCCGGTCCGCGCATCGTCCTCAACGGGCACATGGATACCGTCGCCGTCGACGGCATGACCATCGACCCCTTCGCCTCGGAGGTGCGGGACGGCTGCATCTGGGGTCGAGGCACCAGTGACTGCAAGGGCGGAATCACCGTTGCGGTCAGTGCCCTGGGAGCGCTGCTTCAGTCCGGTGCGAAGCTCCAGGGCTCCGTGATCTTCGAGAGCGTGGTGGAGGAGGAGTGCAACGGGAGTGGCGCCGGAACTCTCGCCTGCCTTGATGCCGGGTACACGGGCGATCTGGCGATCTTCGTCGACGGTAAGCGCGATGCGATGATCCTAGGCTGCAGCGGCTGCCTGACGGCGGATGTGCAGGTCACGGGCAAAGAGGGCCATGCCGCCTACGGTACCGGCGTCTCGGCCATCGAGAAGGGCCTGGTCGTCAAGAGCGCCATCGACGGCTTCAAGCATGACCGCGAGACCGCCCGACCTGAGGCGCGCGTGAATTTGGGCATCTTCCATGCGGGTGTGCATCCGGCGGTCGTCCCCGGGAAGGCCTACCTGTCGCTGAACACGGTGTACGAGGTCGATGAGGCCGCCGAGGCCCAGGCCACCACCGGAACCTGGGGAGCCGGTCCCTTGCGCGAGGACTTGACCCGACGTATCCGGGCTGCCGAGGCACAGGACGAGTGGCTGCGGGAGCACCCGTCGGAGATCGTGTGGGTGAAGGACCTGATCCCCTACGCCGAGCCCGCGGAGCTGGAGCCTGCGCAACGTCTTGCGGACGCCTTCGAGCAGGTCACCGGGCATGCACCCACCTGCGAGCACATGCTGGGCTGGAGCGATGCGGCCTACTACTCGGCCCTCGGCAACATGCCGACGATCCTCTTTGGCCCGGCGGAAGAGGGCACAGCGCACACGCCGGAGGAGTACGTGCGGATCGATAGCCTCGTGACGGCGACGCAGGTTCTCGCGCTGTTCCTCGGTCGCGAGCTGAAGGCCTGGTGAGGCCCTGGAGGAGTGCGCCGTGATCTACGTAGGCACCTCGGGATACTCCTACGATGATTGGGTCGGTCCCTTCTACCCGGAGGGCACGACGAAGAACGGCTTCCTGGACTACTACGCGCAGACTTTCGGCTGCGTGGAGGTCAACTACACCTACTACCGCATGCCTGACGCACGGACCCTCGCGGCGATGGCGGCGAAGACCCCGGAGGGCTTCCGCTTCGTCGTGAAGGCCCCGGGCGAGCTGACCCACGAGCGGACTACGCCGGAGGCCTCCTTCGCTCAGTTCCAGGCAGCCCTCACGCCCCTAGTGGAGTCGGGTAAGCTGGGGGCGGTGCTGGCGCAGTTCCCGGGCTCCTTCCGACCGAGTGACGAGAACCGCGACTACCTGGCCGGCTTCCGCCAGGAGCTCGGGGCTCTGCCCGTGGTCGTGGAGTTCCGCCATGCCTCCTGGGTCGGGCCACGCACCTTTGACTTGCTACGTCGTCTCGACCTGGGCTTCTGCTGCGTCGATGAGCCGCGACTGCGCTCGCTGATGCCGCCCTTCGCCGAGGTCACCTCCGACGTGGGCTACGTGCGCTTCCACGGACGGAATGCCGCGAAGTGGTTCGAGCACGAGCAGGCCTGGGAGCGCTACAACTACCTGTACACGCGCGAGGAGCTGACCGAGTGGATCACCAAGACCCGCCGGATCGACGCCCGCGCCAAAGAGACCTATGTCTTCTTCAACAACCACTACAACGCGCAGGCCGCGCAGAACGCGAGCCTGTTCACGGAGATGCTCGCCGAGGAGGACCGCTGACCTCGGCCGCGCCTCCGCGCACCAATCGGGAGACTGAGCATGTACCGACTCGACAAGCAGCTTTTTGACGACATCACCAGCCTTCGGGTTGAGGGTGGAGGAGAGGTGCTGTGGTATGCACAGCATCGCAAACGTCGCAAACAGCTAACCAACGACGGCCGCCTCGTGATTCTCGCCGCCGATCATCCCGCACGTATGGTGACCGGGGTCGGCAGTGACCCGGTAGCCATGGGCGACCGCGCCGACTACCTGGGCCGCATCGTAAGAGTGCTCCAGGAGGGCCAGGTGGACGGCCTGATGGGCACGCCGGACATCCTGGAAGAGGTGATTGCAGCCCAGCTCCTGGTGAGCCTTCAGAGTCAGCACCTCGCCGATGTCTTCCTGGCCGACAAGGTCCTCGTTGGCTGCATGAATCGGGGAGGACTTGCCGGGACCGCCTTCGAGATGGACGATACCTTCACTGCCTACACCGCCGAGCGGATGAGGATCATGAACCTCGACGGGGCGAAGATGATGTTCCGCCTCGACCCACTGGACTATGGCAGCGGCCGCACGATTGAGGCGTGCAGCCAGGCAATCAACGACTGCCTCGATCGCGATCTCACGGTTTTCCTTGAGCCCATGATGGTGCGCTACGAGGAGGGCAAGTACACGGTGGATACCTCGGCGGAGGCGATGATCCGAATCTGCGGTGTCGCCTCGGGATTGGGGAAAAGCTCGTGGAAAACCTGGCTGAAACTGCCGTATTCTGTGGAATACCCGCGGATTGTCGGGGCCACCACCTGCCCGATCCTCATGCTCGGAGGCCCGGCGACGGGCAATCCCCAGGCACTCGTCGACCAGTTCGCTGCGGGCATGAAGGCCGGCGGTAACGTTCGTGGCGCACTCGTGGGCCGCAATGTGCTGTACCCCGGCGAGGCAGACCCCGCCGAGGTTGCGAGGGCGGTCTCAGAGGTGGTACACACTTCGTGATCGACCAAGGGGATGGGGACGCGCCATGAGTGAGTCCCTTCGGATAGCAGAGCAAGCTGAGGAACTGCCGCTGCGTCCACTGTCGCATCATCTCGCCCTGACCGTGTACTGGCTGAGCAACTCGCTGCTGTGGGGAGCCCTGCTGCACCTTGGGCTGCAGAGCCGACTGAGCGACTGGTACACCCAGGACAAGGTCGGCTACTACCTGGGGATCATGGGCTTCGTCGGCGGCAGCATCGCCACTGTGGCCCAGATCGTGACCGGCGCCTTCAGCGACCGCTCACTGAGCCGTTGGGGACGGCGAAGGCCTTTCGTTGTCGTCGGCTCGACCTTCGCCGTCTGTGGCCTGATGTTTTTGGGCGCCGCGAAGTCCTTCTGGCCCTTTGCCGGAGCGCTGGTGCTGGTGCAGTTGTGCAGCAACATCGCCCTGGCCCCCTTCACGGCCTTGCTACCCGATACCGTGAATCCTCGCGAGCACGGCAAGGCCTCCGGCTTCATGGGCGTTGCGCGACTACTCGGCGACATCGGCGGGCTGATCCTGGCGGGAGCGATGCTCAATGCCAACGAGGAGATCTCCCAGAACAAGGTCCTCCTCGTCGCCTTCCACGATCAGCGAATGCCGCTGCTGTGCGGGGTGATGGGCGCTTTCATGGTGCTCACCGCCGCCTACACCTGCTGGACCATCCGCGAGCGGCCCCTCAAGTCGCGACCGGAAGCTACAGCCTGGCAGACCATGATCGGCGCCTTCGCGCTGGATGTGCGGGGCTATCCCGACTTCTTCTGGCTGTCTATCTCCCGGGCCGTCACCAACCTCGGCTTCTACATGTTCCTGGAGGTGCTGTTCTTCTTCATCAAGTACAGCCTTGGGCACCCGGATCCTCACCTGGGCAACCCCAATGCAGAGCGCACCTCCATGTACGTGATGCTCCCGGCGATCCTCGTTGCTGCGGCGGCCAGTGTTCCCGCCGGGATACTGTCTGACCGAATCGGTCGCCGCCCGCTGATCTTCCTGGCCCAGTTCCTGCTGGCCGGGGCAGCGCTCATGTTTGCTTTCGCCCCCAACCTCACGGTCGTATACCTGGGTGGAGTTCCAGCCGGGATCGCCTACGGAGCCTTCACTGCGGTGGAGTGGGCGCTGGCGTGCAACTTGCTGCCCAAGGGTGAGGCGGCGCGGTACCTGGGCCTGTGGAACGCTTCGGCGGCGGTTCCCCAGATTCTGGCCTTCCCTCTGGCCGGCGCCATCGGCAGTGCAATCTCGGCGCGAGTGCCGGGCCTGGGATGGCGAGTGGACTTCGGCCTCGCCAGCCTGTTCTGCCTGATTGGTGCCTACTTCCTGCTTCGCGTCCATGAGCGCCGTTCTCCTCGTGGACAGACCGACGCCGCTCAGGAGACGCCCGCTGCTGAGGAGCAGGAATCGCCGGCCTAGGGCCGTTTCGTTGCGGGATGAAGCCGATTCGTGTATATGTAATAGGCATCGCACTACAACCGGGAGGTGACCCTGGCAGGCCCTCATGCAGTCGAACGGAGGCTTCCTTTGTCGCGAAGTCTCGCGGAGCCTTGCATGGTGACCTGACAGGGCGAAGCTGCTCATGGCGGACCAGACTGGCCCCAGGCTGTCGTCCCTGTCGGTGTTCTTTCCCTGTCACAACGAGGTTGGCAATATCCGGGGGCTTGTCGAACGCACGCTGGCAGTGCTGCCCACCGTCGCCGAGACCTACGAGGTCATCATCGTCAATGACGGCAGCAAGGACGGCACGCGGGAGCTGGCGGACGAACTGGCCGCCCAGAACCCAGTCGTCAGGGCCGTCCACCACGAGGTGAATCGCGGCTACGGCGGCGCACTACAGTCGGGGTTTGCGGCTGCTCAGTATGACTACGTGTTCTTCACCGATGGAGACGGGCAGTTCGACGTGGGCGAGATCGACAAGCTCGTGGCGCTGCTGGACCAGGCGGACATGGCCCTGGGCTGGCGCATCAAGCGGGCAGACCAATTCCTTCGCCTTGCCAACGCTCGGGCCTACAAGGCGATGATCCGCCTGCTCTTCGGGCTGAAGGTCCGCGACATCGACTGCGCCTTCAAGCTCCTTCCCCGGCGAGTCCTGGAGAGCATCGAACTGCACAGCCTGGGCGCGCTCATCAGCGCCGAACTGCTCATCAAGGCTACGCACGTCGGCTTCACCTACGCCGAGGTCGGCGTGCATCACTACCCGCGAACAGCCGGGCAGCAGTCCGGGGCGAAGCTCAGCGTGATCTTGCGTATGTTCGGCGAGCTGTGGAAGATGCGCGCCGAGCTCAAGCGCATCGACAAGCAGAAAAGCGCCACTTTGTGAGGACGGAAGGGCATACGTCGAGGTGCAGGTAAACCGCTGATGGGTCCGAAGCGAATCGCCTACGTGGACCACGCCCTGCAACTGGGAGGAGCTCAAAAGAGCCTCCTGGAGCTGGTGGCAAGACTCGACCGGCGGAGGTTTTCGCCGGTCCTGTTGTGTGCTGAGGGCGCTGAGTGGCTCGACCGTCCCGAGCTTGAGGGCGTCGAGCAAGTCCCCGTCTTTGAAGCGTCTCCCCTGCTCGAGCAGCGCCGCGACCAGCTCCACCCGTCAGTCCTGCGCTCGCGTGGGCAGCTTCTCGGCGGTCTGACCCCGGTGCTGAGACTCCGGCGTGCGCTGCGGGCGGTCAAGGCCGACCTGGTGCACACCAACACTCTCAAGGCCCATTTCCTCGGCGGAGCGGCGGGCCGTCTGTCCGGTCTGCCCGTGCTCTGGCATGTGCGCGACATCCTCGACCCCGGACCGGCGCGTACCTGGCTCCTGCGAGCCTCGAAGCTCCTGCGGCCACAGGTCATCGCGATCTCCCAGGCAGTAGCCGCGCAGTTCGCCTCCCAGAACGTGCCCGTGGAGCTGATCTACAACGGCATTCCGCTGGACCACTTCACCCCTGGGCAGCCCGACCCCTCACTGAGGCGTGGGTTGCAGCTCAGCCCCGAGGACGAGGTCCTCACGATCGTCGGCCGTCTCACTCCCTGGAAGGGCCACCGGACCTTGCTCGAGGCGCTGGCGATCCTATCGGCTCAGCGTCCACAGGTTCGGCTGCTGGTCGTCGGCGAGGTCGCCTTCTGGGAAGCCTCCTACGGGGAGGAACTCGAGCATCTCGCCGAGGACCTCGGGATTGCCGACCGCGTTTCCTGGCTGGGCTTCCGCGAAGATGTGCCGCAGATACTACGGCTGTGCGACCTCTTCGTGCTGCCCTCGGTGGACGAGCCCTTCGGTCGCGTGCTCATCGAGGCCATGGCCGTCGGGAAGGCGGTCGTCGCGACCCGCTCCGGTGGAGCCCCCGAAGTGGTACTCGACGGTGAGACGGGCGTGCTGGTGCCGCCGGGGGACGAAAAGGGCCTGGCTGCCGCGTTGAGTGATCTGCTCTCTGACCGAACCAGGGCCGCTGCAATGGGGCAACGAGGACTTGAGCGTGCCCAGACGGTCTTCGATGTGAACCGCGTCGTGGAGATGGTGCAGAGCCTCTACGACAGGACTCTCGCCGGGAGTCGCACGGGGTAGCTACACACACAAGAGGACGAGCGCAGACAGAAGGGCCGCTGCGGCAGAGGTGTTGCCGACAGCGGCCCTGGTGATTCCACAGCGAGGCAGATGGCCTACAAGAGCCGAGAGATCGGTTGCTTGCCCTGGAAAAAGAGCACCAGATTCTCGCAGGTCTCGCGCCGTGCCTGCAGGACGGAGTCCGTCGAGTAGTAGGCGACGTGCGGGGTGATGATGACGTTCGGGAAGCTGCGCAGCGGGTGCTCCTCGGGCAGGGGCTCGGGATCATGCACATCGAGCCCGGCACCGGCGAGCTTGCCGGCTGCGATGGCGGCCGTCAGGGCCTCGGTGTCGACAACCGGCCCGCGGCAGGTGTTGACGATGAAGGCACTCGGCTTCATCATCGCGAGGCGCTCGGCGTTGACCAGATGTCGGGTCTCGTCAGACAGCGGAACGTGCAGCGTGATGATGTCGGCCTCTTTGAAGACCTCTTCGGCCGTCGACTTGACCTCGTCCACGTTCTCGACGTCCTTGCCCTTCAGGAAGGCGTCGAAGCCGATGACCTTCTTGAAGAAGGGCTTCGCACGCTTGGCCGAAGCGCGACCGATGCGACCCAGGCCGATGACGCCGAAGACGAGTTCCTCGAGCCGCCGTGCGGGCAGGATTGCGTCCTCGCCCCAGCCGCCGCCGCGCACGAGATCAACGGTCGGCTGGATGAAGCGCAAGAGTGCCAGGGACAGCGCGATGGCATGGTCGGCGACTTCGGGGATCGAGTAGGCCGGCACGTTCAGGACCGCAATGCCCAGATCCTTGCAGGCCTCGAGGTCGATGTTGTCCACGCCGACGCCGTTGCGGCAGATGGCCTTACAGCGAGTGAGCTTGCTCAGGATGCTGCGGGGAAGCGGCGCCCACTGAGTGATGATGGCATCAGGGTCACCTATCTGGGCTGCAACCTCCTCCTCGGTGGTGCACTGGGCGCGGACGATTTCAGCGTCAATCTCGTTGAGGATCTGCTGCTCAAGGTCCATGTCCTCAGCGATGGTGTAGTCGCTCACGAAGATCTTGAGTCTGGGCATGGGGGTAACGCTCCTTCATGGCGGTTGTCCGACGAAGCGCAGTCGGGACCCGCGGTTCGCCCCGACGCAGCAGTCGCTGCCGCATGCCGGGTGCGCCACGCAGGCACTCGGTGGAAAGGGCTCTCGGTCGCCAAGAAACCGGGCCCTCTAGATCTTCAGCCAACCATCGGCGACAGCTTGGACCTCTTGCTGCGTCTTCTCGGGGAAGCGACGCTCGAAGGGTAGGTCGCGCTGACCGGCGATATCGGCGGCGATGTCGGCGACCATACTCGCGCAATGCGACAGGAGGTCGGGCGACAGCCTGTTAATTGTATCATAGATGCTATGGTGGAACCAGCGGCCACCGGGGCAGTTGCGGCGGTAGAACCACACTGCGGGCACTCCGCGCACCATGAAGGGAAAGTGGTCGGAGAAGGCGTCCGGGTCGTGCCGCATCGTGCCGGGGAACTCATGCGCTGCAAGCTGCCCGCGCATGTACTCGTGGAACTCCACTGAGCCCGTCACGTAGGTCTCGCTGACACCCGTCCAGCAGCCCTGGCCATCTGTGTTGAGCACCAGGTCGAGTTGCTCCGCGCGGTACCTGGGCTCCTCCACGTAGGCGAAGGAGCCTTGCGACAACTGCTCTTCCGTCCCGAAGGAAACGAAGCGAATCGGCTTCTCCAGCGGCACACCCTTCAGGGCCTCAGCCACAGCCAGAGTAACGGCCACACCGGCGGCGTTGTCCTCTGCGCCCACGGAGAGCCGGACTGAGTCGTGGTGGCCACTCACCAGGACGCCACCCGCATCGCTGCGGCCGGCCAGAGTGCCGATCACGTTCTGCGACTGCCGATCCTCCACGACCGTGTCCAGGTTCAGTCGCACTCGGTCCGCCCTACCCTCGACCAACTCGCACTCGACCGTGAAGGGCACCGAAGCCGCCGGGAAGGTGAGCAGCGGCAGGAAAGACCAGGGCAGGCCGACCAGGATGTTCCAGTCGCTGGTGTAGCGCACATCCGTCCAGATAGCCGCCGCGACGCCGACCTGGGCAAAGCGGCGCAACATCTTCGCGTTCGGCCCGTAGGTGCCATGAACCAGGGCGACCTTGTCGTGCAGATCCACGTGATCCAGGATGTCCTCGGTGGCCTCGCCCACATACACCAACTCGGCCTCGATCTCGCCCTGGGTGCTGGGAGTGTGCGCGACGGCGTCCATGGTCACCGAGCGCCATTGGCCGCCGAAGCGCGCCTGCATCGAGGCATGGCGCACGTCATACCACTTGCAGGTGAAGGACTGTTGGTGGACGTCCTGCAGCCCGATACGGTTCATCTCAGACTGGATGTAGTCGGCGGCGCGCTGCTCGCCTTCGCCACCGGCAAGGCGCTCGCCAAGAGTATCGGCAAGGTACTCGGCGTGCTTCATGACCTGATCGGGCTGAACCTTGAAGCGTGCGGCAGACATGATGACCGGTCTCCAGGATACTGAGTAGTTGTTCCGAGGTCGTATACGCCCTCGCCCACAGCGAGCGTCTCGTCAGGACAGGACCGTGCAGATCGTGCGCCGGCCCTCATGCAGCGCCAGGATAGTAGATTGCTTGCCGACACGCTCCTCGGCCAGCGCCAAGGCCGAAGCAAGATCGTCGGCAGGCTGCAGGTAGGTGTCCTTCAGTTGTGGGTTCAGCCGCGAGACGACGATCAGGCTCGCGCCCACATCATGGACAAGGCGTGAGAACAGGACGCCCGGGCTGCAAGGCGGCCAGGCGTCCTGAAGCTGATTGTGCGCCATGCTGCGGGTGATTTCCTCCCGCTTCTGCAGCACCGTCTCAGATCGCAGCAGCGCCCACTCCGGCTCCGAGGCACCCCAGCCACGCTCGCACTCGCCAAGCAGGATGACCACGCCGCCGGGCTTCACACACTCCAGCGCGGGCGCCAGGGTCTTTTTCGCCTGCACCATGTCAACGTCATAGGGGTAGCCGCCGGAGGAGCAGATCACGATGTCTGCGCGCTGTGGGACTGTGTGCGAGTAGAGGTGACGCGCTACCTGCACGCCCTCGTAATGTGCGGTCTCGAGCTCGCCTGCATGGAGGCTGCACAGCGAGTCATCGGGGTTCACGACAGCATCGAGGATCCAGTGCACGCCTACAGCCCGGGCCGCCTGCAGCATATCCTCATGCACCGGGTTGCCCCTGAGGCGCCCGAGTTGCGGCCCGTGAGGCAAGGTGAGGAAATGGTTGTGGGTGGTCGAGGCATAGGAGCTGCAGGCCGGCAGAATCATCTTGCGGCCGCCGGAGAAGCCCGCGATGTAATGTGGCTCGATGAACCCCATCACGATCCGCTTGTCGAAGTCGCGCAGCACCGGGCTGACCTCAATCGGCGTGCCGTTGGTCGTGGTACCGAGGCGCCACTGCTGGGGGTCGCGCGCAGCGTTCTGGTGCACCTGGTGCGTGCCGAGGAAGCGGTCGAGTTCCTCGTCGCTCATCGGCCGGTGGTTGCCCAGGCCGATCATGATCTCGGGCTTGCCGCCAAGGCTCTCGATCCGCTCCAGGAGTCGGAACAGCAGGTCCGAAGGGTTCGGTCGCGTGTGATCGACCGTCATGACCAGCACGCGGTCGCCCCGCTTCACGACTTCCTCCAGCGATGGCCCGGCAGGATTGGCCAGCGCCTGCTCGAAGGCCTGCGCCGTGTCCTCGATTCCTCTGCAGGCCGGGGTGCGAAGCTGGGCGATCACTCGCCCGTCCTCCACCTCAGCCCTCTGCCGGGTGTGCCCGTAGGGAAGAACAAGCTCCATGGGTCGTGGTGGTCACCTCTGCTGCTGCGGCAAGGGTCCCGCACAGCGAGAGTAACCCCTCCTTGTGTGTGCCTTGTGCGACGGTCTGCCCGGGCGTCGACTCTACCCGCAGTCGCAGGGAGTATGACCGCACTTGGGGCAGCCGTGTTCATACTTGGCCTTCGCCACGGCCTCCAGGTCGATGCCCTGGATGCTGGCCATGGTCGTCAGCCAGGCAAGGACGTCGGCGAACTCCTCGGCCTGCTCCTGGGCTGTGCCGCGCTTCAGCGCTCGGGAGAGCTCGCCGACTTCCTCCACAAACCACAGGAAGGTGGCGTCCAGGCCCCGACCGTTGTCTTTGGCGAAGTAGAGGTCGCGGATGAGTTGCTGAAACTCGCTGATCTTCATGAGGCGTCCCTTACCTGATCTCGACGGTGAAGGGCGCGTCGAACTGCCCCTCGACATACACCACGAGGTCGTGCCCGTCGTTCTCGCGGCCCAAGGCTACTCTCTTGGCGCCGTGACTGCAACTTGCCTCGCTGAGCCACTGCCCCGCTCCGCTGATCACGAAGGCCGGGTTCACGACCGGCGCCTCGGAGGGCGTCACCGTAAGGGTGATTCGCGCGGCGCCCTGAGCAGCTTTGACCAGATACGCTCGCTGGCTCTGATCGTAGCGGTCGAAGGAGCCGCCGGCAACCTTCACGGTTCCCGGTTCGAGCCAGCAGGCCGTTGCTTGCCGCAGCTCAGTCTCCTGCTGCGTCACACCGATGAGCCAGTACCAGACACGGTGGTCATCAGTGCTCTCGGCCTCGGCATTCACCAGGTTCGCCAGGTTGCTGTGCGTCGGGCGCTGGAAGTCGGCAGGACTGTCAAGCCACGTGGTGCGCACACCGCGGCTGATCGGCCAGTGCAGATAGGTGTTGAAGAGGCCGGGCTTCTCGACGTAGGGCTCGGCCCACAGCTTGACCTGCACGTCGGCGTCGTCGACGGCCATGAAGGGCTTGAGGCGCGTCGGCAGGTTGATGCTCGCGATCACGTGCGGCCAGCCGTCGATGCTCAGGAAGGGACGCGGCCACTCAGGTCGCTGGGTGCGTCCGTCGGTCGTGAGCAGCGTCAGCGCCTGCGGGTTCACCGACTCCTGCGGAGCGTTGCCCGGACGGTTCAGCAGCAGGAACTCCTGATTCTCGTGCCAGCCGGACTTGTACCACGCCAGCAGCTTGCGCGTGCCGACCGCATCCGGATACAGATAGTAGTACTCGTCCGCCCACTCGTCGTTGATGACCTTCTGCGCGAAGTCCGTGAGGCCGTAGCGCCAGTGAACCACAACCCGGGCCGGAGTCGAAGACACGATCTCGGCACGGGAGTTCCGGCACTCCTTGTCCATGATCGGCTCCACGCAATCCACGGCGCCGTTGAGGTCGGGTTCGGCCTCCAGCCACTCGTAGGACAGCCAGGAGGTGTTGAAGGCCCAACAGGGCACGTAACTTGTGCCGCGCCAGAAGACAAAGCGAGCGTCGGAGTTGTCGAAGCTCACCACCAGGTCGCGCAGGTTGCTACCCTTCCAGAGGTCGTTCCACGGCAGCGTGTCGGTTCGCGACACATACACCGGCGCCGGGTAGGACAGGTCGGCATAGCGGGCTCCGAAGCCGGGCTCATGGCGGCGCTCCACCAGGATCACCTGGCGGGTGTCCGCCACGACTGCACCACCAGCGAGCACCGCCTTCAGCCGCAGACCGTAGGTCGCTGCGCGAAGGTCGCTCGTATCCAGAGACAGGCTGCTTGCCTGCGTGGCCTGCGAGAGAGACCGACTGAGCGATCGCACGGTCGCGCCGTCGCGGTCGACGAGCTCAGCGACCACCTGTACCGCGCCCTTCGCCTGTGGGCCCGCTGCGAATCGCACTGCAAGTTCAGTGCCCGGCGTCACCATCAGATAGGAAGCGGGCAGCAGCCCGTAACCGTGATCGACGTAAGGTGGCTCCTGCGCTGCCTGCACCGAGAACAGCCCCTGCGGAGCCTCCTCGTCGGTCGCGAACTCGCCGTGCGCCACCATCCGGCCGCCAACCTCCAGGGCGACGCTGATCGACCCCGCAACCACCGGGAGCCAGCGAGCGCGGTACTGGGCCTTCGGTGCGAGCCAGTGGACCGGCAAGTCCAAGCGCAGATCTCCGCCACGGAACCGCAGCACCCCGGTCTGGGTCACGCTGTCCGGGAGGCACGCCTCGATCACGCACAGACGCTCCAGCCGGCGCAGTCCCACGCGGTAGCTCGCCTTGGTGTGGATCGTGACCTCCGGGACCTGGGGCTCGGTCTCCGCCGACCACAGCCAGGAGGGCTCGCCGAACAGGGGTCGCGCGTACTGCGACCGCGGCAGCTTGTCGATCTCCCTCATGCCGAAGGGCACCGCCACAGGCGGCACGGGGCTCTCCTGGGCCGTCAGGGGCGCCACCACACTCAGAGCAAGACTGCACATCAGCAATCGCAACATGCACCTTCCACTCCCTCGACCGGACACTTGGTGCGACCAGGACCTTAGTTGTGCTCTTCTCCCTGCCTGCAAGGGGCACCTTTGCACTGAGTGCGCCAAGCACTGCTCGCGACCGAGGGCCGAAGTGCGGTGGGCCTGACCTCAAGGCAGGGAACCTTTGCCGGCGTGGCGAAACTAAGGGTTCTTGGGAGAAGATGAATCCGGCAGGTCTGAGAGTCCTCTAGTTGGGGGGTACCAGCAGACGCACCTGAAGCTACCTCACGTCAGGCAGGGGCAGCAAATCGACAGAGCGTATGCCGAGGCGCGTTTCGTGAATAGGGCAGCAACGGGGGTGGCCAGATCCTCCGCAGCGCCCAGAGGTCGGCCAAGGAGGAGTACGGATGAGGACAGATCGCGTCGGTAGGGCACGCGTAACCTTTGCAGTGCTTCTGGCCCTGGCGGTTCCTGCAGGGATGTTCCTGCATGCCAGGGCAACCGCGTACATGGACTCGCAGCTCGCGACCGCCGCAGTGACCAGGGCGCTGCTGGCGGTATCGCAGGAGGCAGAGCGGGCACGGACCGAAGGTGCAGCAGCCACTGAGACGCCGGGGACTCGCCCGGCCGAGGGGCAATCGGTCGCCCTGCTCAAGGCTATCGACAACTACCGGAAACTGCTTCTTGACCAGAAGTTCGAGCAGGCCTGGGAGCTGATCCATCCCGACACCTATGGAGGTTGGGAGCAGGAGGAGTGGGTCGACGCGCAGGCGGAGCTTAGCAAGGGCGACCTCTCCTCGCTCTCGGAGCCCTGGGCCGTACTCCTCTGCGGCAAGGGCCATGAGGTCGTGGACACCGTCATCAAGGGCAACAGCGGCTACGCCCGCGTGGCGATGGACCTCGAGGAACGCTCTACCCTTCTGCTGCGCAAGAACGGCGACGAGTGGGCCATCGACCTGGCCGGTACAACGAACGCCGAGGCCAGGAACTCGCTCCAGAGCCAACTCAAACTCCTACAGGCGGACAGGCCCTTTGAGCGCATGTTTGGCTTCGCGATCACCGCTCAAGAGGGGCTCGGTATCCCGACGCAGTTCCCGATCAACGCTCTGCCGGTGGCGAACTACCGGTGCGAGCCCACGGGCATGAAGATCGAGGGCGATCACGCCACTGTCAACCTTGTGGCCCGCGGGAGGGTGCATCTGCTGGTTCCCGTGGAGCTTGAGGAGGGTAGCTGGCGTCCGGACTGGCGGAACATGGAGATCATCGACCCCTCACAACCCACGGGCCCCGAAGCCCTGGGCAGACGCGTGGCGAGCAAATCGACACAGGCTGCCTGCCAGAGCAACATGAAGCAACTCGGTCTGGCGCTGCTGATGTACTGCCAGGACTACGACGAGAAGATGCCGATCGCGGACCGCTGGTGCGATGCGGTCTTCCCCTACTGCAAGAACGAGGCGATCTTCACCTGCCCGGCTGACAAGGAGCAATGGAGCTACGCCATGAACTACAAGCTCAGCCGCCAGCTCATGGCGAGGATAGAGCAGCCCGCCTGGACCATCGCTCTCTTCGAGTCCGAGCCCAGTCGCCGCAATGCCTGGGACAAGGACGCTCCGGCGGGGGCCAGTCTCGCCAGTCCACCCCGGCATGGTGACTTCAACAACTTCGCCTTCACCGACGGGCATGTGAAGGCGCTGCGCACTCCCGAAGTGCGGCCGGAGATGTACCGCCTGGTCGGCAATCCGGGCTTCCTCGCCCCGGCGCCTCAAGGGCCGGACACACCCGTACCGGCACCGCCTGCGCCAGGACCTGCACCGGCCGAGCCCGGGGAGTAGCCCTTCGCGAGCCAGTCTGAGACAGTACGCGACCCACAACCACGGGCCGGCAGGTGCGCCTTCAGGGCGCTACCTACCGGCCCGTCGTGCTATCGACCTGGCACGAGAGGAGACATGCCGTCAACCGAGCTGGGCCATGGGCCTCATCGCTCCCGCACGAGTAGATGCTGCCAACCACTTACCTCCCGGGGGGAATCCGAATGGACGTCGATCGCGTCGGTCGAGTACACGTGACCTTTGCAGTGCTGCTGGCAATCGCTGTTCCCGCGGCCATGTTCGTTCATGGCAAGGCGACCGCGTACATGGACTCGCAACTCGCCGCGGCTGCCGTGACGAAGGCTTTGCTCTGCTTGCCGCAGAGCACTGCACTGGCGCGGACAGAGCGAGACGGAGATACCGAGACGTCCACGACCACGATCTCCGAGGCGGACTCGGTTGCCTTGCTCAAGGTCGTCGATCGCTACCGCCAACTCCTCTCTGAGGACAGGGCCGACCTCGCCTGGCAACTCCTCCATCCCGACACCTATGGCGGCAAGAAGCAGGAGGCGTGGGTAAAGCAGCAGGAGGAGCTTCACCGCGGCCTTCTCTCCTCGGATCGCTCGCGCTGGAGCCTGCTCCTCTATGGTAAGAGCCACCGGATCGCGGAGACCATGGTGGCCGACGACCTCGCCCACCTTCGACTTGTGATGGAGGTCGAGGACCGATCCACGGTTGTGCTCCGCAGACGGGACGGTGAATGGGCCGTTGACCTTGCCGAGACGACGAAGGCCGACGTCGAGAACTCGATGCACAGTCGCCTCAAGTGGCTGGAGGGCGACGACCGCGTCCAGCGTCTCCTCGGCCTGACGATCACCGCTGATGACTACGGCCGCGTGTCCACGCGTCTCCCGATGACCTCCTTGCCGGTGGAGGACTACCGCCGCGAGATCACCTCGATGGGGGCAGAAGGCGACCGGGCAAGGGTGGACTTCGTGGCACGCGGGAAGGTTCACTTCCTGGTGCCGGTGGAGCTCAAGGAAGGCGAATGGCAGCCGGTCTGGCGTCACATGGAGGTGCTCGATCCCAAGGCTCCGACCAGGACGCCGAGGAAGGGAGAGTACCTGGGTGAGTTGTCGCCGATCGCGGCGTGCGCGTGGCGCATGAAGGAGCTCAGCCTGGCGATGGCCGCGTACCGACAGGACTATGATGATTGCATGCCAATCGCAGACCGATGGTGCGATGCGACGCTGCCCTACGTGTTTACCGAGGACAACTACTCCTGCCCGGCCGACGATGGAGACTGGAGCTATGCCCTGAACTACAAGTTCAGCCGCCAGCCGATGCGCATGGTGGCGTCACCGGGACGGACCGTCCTGCTGTTCGAGTCGGAGCCCAGCCGTCGCAACGCCTGGGATCAGCAGGGCCAGCCCGGCACGAGTCTTGCAGACCCGGCGCGCCATGGTCAGGTCAACAACTTCTGCTTCGCCGATGGGCATGTGAAGCCGCTGCGCAGGTCCGAGGTCCAGCCGGCGATGTACCGCCTTGTGGGCAACCCGGGCCTGCCTCGATCGCCGAAAGAGCCCGTCACCAACGACGAGTAGCCGCCCGCGAGGGTGACGAAGGACCAGGAGTGACCGACCAACAGGGACCGGGGGAGGGCGCTCAGCGCGACAGCCCGGTCCGTTTCACTACCAGCACACCCCAAAGGAGGGTAGTCATGGCAAAGACCGACGCCGCACTCCTGCTGCACTTCTATGAGGACATGCTGCGCATCCGGTTCTTCGAGGAGAAGATCCGCGATGTCATGCTGCCACAGAAGCTCTTCCGGGGCAGCTCACACCTCTCCCTCGGCCAGGAAGCAGTGGCTGTGGGAACGGTCCACGCCCTGCGTGAGGACGACTCCGTGATCAGTACCCATCGCGGTCACGGCCACGCGATCGCCAGGGGTATGGACATGGAGGCCATGTTCGCCGAGATCCTGGGGCGACGCACGGGATGCTGTCGGGGCAAGGGCGGCTCCATGCACCTGTCCGACGCCTCTCGCCACTTCATCGGCGAGAACCCGGTAGTCGGCTCGAACGCTCCCATGGCCTGCGGTCTGGCGCTGGCGGCTCGTCTCGAAGGCTCCGACCGTCTCGTCGCCAGCTTCTTCGGCGAAGGCGCGCTCAACACCGGGGCCTTCAATGAGGCTGCGAACATGGCCGCGCTCTGGAGCCTGCCGGTCCTGTTTGTGTGCGAGAACAACCTCTACGCCATCTCCGTGCCGGTGGAGAAGTCCAGCGCGATCCTGGAGCTGGAGAACCGCGCCTGCTCCTATGGTCTCAGCGGACGCCGGCGCAGTGGGATGGACGTGATGGAGGTGTATGAGACCGTGCGGGGCCTGGCCGAGCAGATGCGGGCTCATCCCGCGCCGGTCTTTGTGGTCTTCGATACCTACCGCTTTGAAGGCCATCACACTGCCGACAAACAGAGCTATCGCACGAAGGAGCAGGTGCTGGAGGAGTTCCGTGCCCACGACCCAATCCATCTTCTCGAGCGAGCGATGATCGACGACCACACGGTGAGTCTCGACGAGACCATCGCCTACCGCGACCGGACTCGCACCGAAGTCGAGGAGGCCTTTGCCCGAGCCCTTGAGGCGCCCTGGCCGGACCCTAAGGAGGCACTCGAAGGGGTCTATGCACCGGGCCCTGAGGCAGCCGCGGCCTCGAAGGGAGTGGTCTAGGATGGCCGAACCCCGGATGCGCGACATCACCATGGCCCAGGCGATCCGCACCGCACTTCGCGAGGAGATGAAACGTGACGAGAAGGTGATTCTCTTCGGGGAGGATGTGGCCCAGTACGGCGGCGTCTACGGGGCAACGACGGGTCTGCAGAAGGAGTTCGGCGCCGACCGCGTGCGCGATACTCCCATCTCCGAAATGGCGATTGCCGGGATGGCCGTCGGCGCTGCTCTGGCAGGCTGGCGTCCCGTCGCCGAGATCATGTACTGCGACTTCCTCGCCCACGCCGCGGATGCCATCGTCAACAATGCCGCCAAGTGGCGGTACATGAGCGGCGGCCAGTTCAAGGTTCCGCTGGTGGTACGCTCACCGGCAGGTGGTGGCGCCGGATATGCGGCCCAGCACTCGCAGAATCTGGAGGCGTGGTTTTGCCATATCCCCGGCCTCAAGGTGGTCATGCCCGGAGTGCCCAGGGACGCCCGCGGGCTGCTCAAGGCGGCCATCCGCGACGACAACCCGGTGGTGTTCCTGGAGCACAAGGCCCACTACACCTACAAGGGTCTCGTCCCGGCCGAGGAGGAGGTCCTCCCGCTCGGTGTGGCCGAGATCAAGCGCCAGGGCACCGATGTCACTCTGGTCGCCTGGTCGAAGACCCTGACCTTCGCACTTGAGGCCGTCGAGGTCCTTGCCGAGAAGGGCATCAGCGTCGAGCTCCTCGACCCGCGAACGCTGCAGCCCCTGGACGTGGACACGCTGTGCAACTCCGTCGCCAAGACCGGGCACCTGGCGATTGCCCACGAGGCGGTCACCTTCGCGGGCTTCGGTGCGGAGATCGTCGCGCAGGTCACCGAGCACGCCTGGGACAGCCTGAAACGACCGCCGCTTCGGATCGGCGCACCCTTCGTGCCTCTGCCCTACTCGCAGCCGATGGAGAGCTTCGTCATCCCGCAGGTGGCGGACATCGTGCAGGGGATCGAAGGGCTGCTGGACGGGACGCGGACCGGGGCGCGCTGAACGATTCTGGGGTGAAATCCGGTCGCGCAAGAGGATATGCAGTGGCAGAGAGGGAACTGTGGGTAGAAGTAGCCCAAGCACAGACTTGCCCCTCATCACTTACGCGGATGGCGATAAATGGCTCTCCCTGTTCCTCTCTCTGCCCTGGACAAGATACGGCACAGCATCGAAGCCCAGCGTGCGCAAGTGAGGTCCGACCTCATAGGCCACCTGAGCACCATCGACCCCTTCGAGTTCGAGCATCTCATCAAGGAGTTGCTCGAACGGATGAGTTTCACGGACTGTGAGGTCACTCAGCGCAGCAAGGACGGCGGCATCGATCTCCTCGCCAACTTCTCAATCGGCATCAGTGACATCAGAACCGTCTGCCAGGTGAAGCGCCAGAAGGCCAGCATCGGCGCTCCCGTCCTGCAGCAGTTCTACGGTGCCATGAACGCGCTGAAGGTCAATTCCAACGTTCATCTGGGCCTGTTCGTAACGACATCTCATTTTGCGTCAAGCGCCGTGACCTGGGTCGAGCAGTCGGCCCTGCCGTTGGCCCTGATCGACGGCGATCGTCTCGCGGACCTACTCATCGAGCACGGCGTGCTGGTGCGGTCAGTTGAGATGCCGCCGGGCCTCGAGCTGACAACCGCCGCCGTCGAGGATGCTGGTGAGGCGCAGCCCGAAGACGCAGAAGGGGAAGTGGACCCCGTCACGGCCTCCCAGGTGACTGAGCACAAGCAGCTCTTCCGATGGCCTCTGGAGTGGGGGCCCGGCGACAGCTACGTCCTGCGGGCCGAGTACCTGCCCGACCCGTCCCTTAGCTTCGAGGTCGGAGGCGTACGGGTCCCTCCCGAAGGTGACTTCGTCGCGGCGCGTACCAAGCTTCAGAAGCAGATCCTTGCGCACATGGAGCAGATCTTCCCCGATCTCCCGAAAGGGCGCCAGGCAGCACGGTCCTGGAGCGGGGTTCACAAGGTGTACCCGGCCGAGCACTACGGCAAGTAGCTGCCTAGCGCCTCAGGATCGCTGCCACGTAGCCGCCCGGGATCCGCAACTCCGTGTAGGTGTGGCCGTCCTGCGTGACCGTCGGCGCCTTCCAGGGCAATTCCTTGCCGGTGCGGTCGAAGACGTGGACCTCATGGCGTGAGCCGTCAGCCCAGCCGAAGTTCCCGCTCCGGTTGGTCAGGATGCGCTCCTGGCCGATGATGAACCCCTCGTGCAACTCGATCGGTGTGATCGGCCACATGTACCGGCTGAGCCCCGGCTGGGTCACGTTCTCCGTCGCCTGCTGGTGGTAGTAGTAGTACAGGCAGCCGTAGTCCAGGAAGCGGCGGATATTGTCCATGACGTCCTGCTCGGTGCGCTCCGTGAGGTGATCGCCCAGACCGATGGGGGTATACAGGTGCGACTTCACGAGGTTGGTGATCGAGCCCGTCTCCACGAACCGCGGGAAGTGGAGGCCAGTCTCGGTCTCCGTCACCGGGTTGCCGTTGCCGATCAGCGGGTGCCCGGCCCCCATGATCTTCTGGATCATCTTGACCCGGAAGGGGTTGGTGATCAGCGTCACGTGAGAGACCTTCCGCGTCAGCTCATTGGTCTTCGCGTCGATGAACCCGCTGCAGCCGTCCCAGGGCTCGCCGAAGTGCCACGTCTCCGAGCTCCAGGAGAGCTCATCCCAGTACACGCCGTCGGCTCCGAGGTCGTCAGGTCCGGTGCCGAGGATGAGGTCCACATTGCGCTCCATCGCTCGGCCATAGGCGTTCTCAAGGGTCGGGAAGAACAGCGGGTAGATCGGGTTTCGGTAGTCCGCCTGCTCCCCCGAGGCCTTCAGCAGACGATCCGACTTGTACTTCTGCGACGCTCCCTCCTCGGTGCTGATGAACACGTGGTAGTAGACCAGAGTCTTGAGCTGTGGCCGCACCCGCTTGAGGTGGGCCAGCAGGTCGCGCTGCGGCTTGTGGTCGACCAGCGGGAAGGCAGTCCCGTGCGGGTACTTGCCCTGGTACAGGGGCGCTGAGATGGAGCAGGAGGCATAGCGCAAGGAGAGCTTGTCAACCCAGTTTGCGGCCTGCTCGTCGGTCCACTTCGTGAAGGGCTCACGGGCCGTGACAAAGGCGAAGCTGCCGTCGAGACGGAAGTTGGTGGACTGCGACCAGCGGACGGCGTTGACGAAGTCGTAGTAGTCGCCCGAGTGGACCGGGAAGATCCACCACTGCGTCATCCGGCTCTCGTGCGGCTTGAGAACGAAGTAGTCATCGGCGAAGCCGCCCGTGGTGCCGGCGAAGTAGTTGCGCGAGTGGACTCGCGTGACGTCGTCCACCGGCATCAGGCCAATCCCAGCGTCGCCGGCCTTCACAAAGGTGGTCGGGTTGGCGGGCTCCTGGTCCGAGCCCTGTTTGAGCGGGCGCTTGAGACCGTTGAGGTAGACGGCCTCCGGCGCCTCGGACAGCGATAGCTCGTGGTGGATTCGCACCGGGAGGTCTGCATCGGTCAGGTTCATGAGGGTGTCGCGGACCTGCACGCACCTGGGCAAGGTGAGCACTTGCCGCACCACCCGGCGCTGCGAGTTGGTGGCCGTCACCATCGCCATCATCCCCCAACCAAGCGCGGTATCGGAAGCCACCTGCTCCGACACGAACCCATCCCACTGCCCGCCGGGGATCGAGAACCGCGAGTTCACGAGCCAGCGCCGTCCGTCCGCAGCGATCGACAGGCCGCTCTTGCCGTCCCGGTCCATCTGCACCAGGGGCACGGTGTTCGGCGTCGGTGCAGGCTCATAGAAGGGCAGCGGACCTTCTGGTGGTCCGGCCTGCAGTGCCGGGGCCTCGAAGGGTCGCACGTTCTCCCAGGCGAACTTCACCGACCGCACCTTGACGACTCGCGTGTCGACCGTCGAGGTGTTCTCCAGGACGAGCTCGTTCTCGCCCTCTCGGAGCAGATCGGTGACCACGAACTTGAGGTCGGAGGCATGCCCGTCAACTGACTTGTAGTTGCTGTCGGCGGTGTTGGCAATCGTGTAGTCGGGCGCGTAGTATAGGAAGTACCCGCCGCCGCTGTAGGTGCTCAGGAGACGACCGTCAGCGAAGGAGAACTGGCGACCGCGGTAGACGTGGCGCTCAACCTCCAGCTTGACGCCGTTGAGGATCGGCCACAGCAGCGAGGTACCGCCTGCCAGTTTGGGAGAGTCGATGCGGGCCTCGAGCGAGATCACACCGGCAAAGCGGAGGGGATTGGGCGGCACGGTGAACTTGAAGGAAAGCGGCTTGCCGGGCGCGACGGTGGCCTCTTCCGCCTGAAGGACTACTTCGGTGCTGAGCTCCTTCTGGGCCTGGCCTACACCCGCAAGGAGCAAGAGAGCGGCGAGGACGAACCGGGATCGCGACATTCTGCGACCTCCCCGAAAGGTGGGCACCGAGCAGGTCTTCAGCCTGCCGGGGCGCGGTGTCACTTCCGTACGCCGGGACTGCCGTCTGTGGGGTGCCTTCGCGGCAGAGGGTCTGGGCACCTGCGACCGGAGGGACGCCCGCACAGGATTCAGGCGACACGAGGCGAAGCAAGAAGGTCAAGCAAGGAGGACTGCCATGATCACTGCAGTGGTTCTGATCAACACGGAAGTGGGCAAGACGCCGCAGGTCGCTCAGGCGCTGGCGGAGACCGAGGGCGTTGCCGAGGCGTACTCCGTAGCAGGGAGCTATGACGTCGTCGCGATCGTCAAGGTCAAGGACTACGAGGAGATGGCCCAACTCGTGCCGGAGCGGCTGGCGAAGATCGACGGCATCGCTCACACCCTGACCCTGATGGCCTTCCGCCGCTACTCCGAGCGGCTCATGGACCGGATGTGGGAGATCGGCCTCGGCGAGGACCGCTGAGGGTCGGCAAACGCCGCAAAGCTCACCGCTACTGCGGGCGGGAAAAGTCCGTCGCAAGGTGGGCGCTCAGCCGTTTTCGCCGCTCAACAGCGCAACGGCACCTCACCCCCGTCTCGCGGTTGCTCGACTCCCCCCTCCACGCGTGGTGAGGTGCCACTTGGCCTTCCAGCAATGGGGACGGGCCAGTGTCGGCGTCGAGCGTCGAACGCCTAAGGGGTTTGCACGCGCTCTAGAATTAGGGTACACTAGGATGCTATATATCTGCGACGTGTCAAGTCGTGTTGGAGGCGAAGAAGATGTCGGAGAGCGCTGAGAAGTCAACCTGGAGAAACAAGGTGGGTCTCGCCGAGATGCTTCGCGGCGGAGTCATCATGGACGTAACGACTGCCGAGCAGGCCAAGATCGCCGAGGATGCCGGAGCCGTTGCGGTCATGGCACTGGAACGCGTGCCCGCAGACATTCGTGCCGAGGGCGGCGTGGCCCGAATGGCCGACCTCAAGGTCATCGAGACCATCATGAAGGTCGTCACCGTCCCGGTCATGGCAAAGTGCCGCATCGGGCACTTCGCCGAGGCCCAGGTCCTCGAGTCCGTCGGCGTGGACTTCATCGACGAGAGCGAAGTCCTCACCCCGGCGGACGAGGCCTACCATGTCTGGAAGCACGATTTCAAGGTCCCCTTCGTGTGCGGCGCCACGAACCTGTCCGAGGCACTGCGGCGGATCGGTGAGGGTGCGGCCATGATGCGCACCAAGGGCGAGGCCGGCAGCGGCAACATCGTCGAGGCAACCCGGCACATGCGTGCCGTCATGCAGGGCATCGAGCGGCTCAAGGGCCTGCGCGACGACGAGCTGATGACCGAGTCCAAGAACCTTGGCGCACCCTTCGACCTCGTGCGCGAAGTGTCCAAGGCCGGCAAGCTCCCGGTCCCGAACTTTTCCGCCGGCGGCATTGCCACGCCCGCCGATGCGGCTCTCATGATGCAGCTTGGCGCCGAAGCCATCTTCGTCGGCAGCGGCATCTTCAAGAGCGAGGACCCGGCTGCCCGTGCCAACGCCATCGTTCACGCGGCCACCTACTTCAAGGATCCGGCTGAGGTCGCCAAGGCCTGCCGTGGTCTCGAAGGCGCCGCCATGGCCGGTATCGACCTGCGCACCCTCAAGGACGAAGAGCGCATGGCCAACCGCGGCTGGTAGTAGCGCAGCACTTCTGTCGGGAATCAGCAGCCGGTGCGAGACCTCGCACCGGCTGTTTCTTCTGCCCTGAGACTGCCGCGGAGCCGTCGCCGGTCTACTCGGTGATGAGCACCCCGGCGATCGGGTGGAAGTAGTGCACGATCGTCCAGGTCAGCAGCACCACGGCGTTCCCCACGACCATTCCCACTGCAGCCGACCGCCCCAGGCGATAGGCCGGGTAACCGCCGAACCGGTGAGCCAGTCGCCGCGCCAGCCAGCCCAGGAAGATCGAGAAGCCATAGCGATCGCCCATCCACGTCGGCCCCATGATGGCTGCGTAGGCGAGCGGGTGCAGCGGCCACCACAGGAAGCGCTGCCGCAGGAAGTTGAGCATCCAGACCAGCACGCCACCCAGCGCCATATTCCCGTAGTTGCCCGCCGTGAACTGGTTGTTGGTCAGGATCATCCCCGCCAGCGAGGTGCCCAGGGCGTTCCCGGAGCCCTTGGGCCACCAGCCCAGGCCCGGCACCGTGTGGCTGTAGATCGCGTACAGTGAGGCCGGGTGCGACGCGAAGAGGCCAACCACCAGGGCCATGGCCATGACCGCCCAGACACTCCGCGGGTTGAGCCTTGCCGTCTCAGCCATCTTGTAGCCCTGGATGATGTTACCGGGCGTCATCGAGGCGGTGTCACGGATCTTGTAGCCCATGTAGCCGAGGGCGGTGATCGTCTTCACACCAACCGTGTTGGGCCCCAGCGAGCGCACGATCAGACGCTCCTGGTTCGTGAAGGGCGACCAGACGGCGAACAGACCGGCCTCAGAGACCACGCGCGTCAGCACCACCAGCGAGCAGAGGTAGAGACCCATGAGCGCCAGCGGGGCCCACCATTCGGCGCCGATCGCGTGGCCCCAGACGACGATGGTCGCCAGTGACCCGACGAAACCGAAGACCATCAACCGCGCCGACATCGGTTCGTGGCTGTCGTCGAAGTCGCCCCGGCCGGTGACCGCCTTGAGGAAGATGGTCTTCAGTGCGTGACGGGCCGACCATACGTAGATCGTCCCGGCCACCAGGTACGCGCCGATGCCCTGATGCTCGAACCAGTCATTGTGATTGGCGAGCCCGGCCATCTCGCGGAACACGGCGGTGAGCCTGCGAGCGATCCAGAAGAACCACAGGCTGAAACCTAACTCGTCGTTGACGAGATAGGTGATGCCGATCATCTCGAAGTAGTAGTGATAGGGGAAGTTGTTCAGCATGTTCCACGGGCGACCGGTGAAGACCGGCCCGATGTCCGGTGTGAGGTCCGTCTCAGGGATGCCCGGGAAGTAGTAGTGCAGCGCGTTCTTCGAATACAGCACCACGGGGATTGCGAAGGCGAACCAGAACAGCCAGGAGCGGAACACCCGTGGCAGGGCATCGCGGTCGGACTCGTAGCTGAGCATCTCGACCGGGATCTGCGCCAGCGGGAACAGCATGTGCTCTTCGTCGGCCCAACGACGGCGCAGGAGAGCAGCGGTCGTGGCCCCGAGGAGCAGGATCGCCAGGAGGTATGTGGTCCAGACCAGCAGTGGGCCGACCCACTCACCCCAGGGGATCGACTTCCCCGGCGGCAGGCCATAGAAGGCCCAGCGAACAGCAGGATCGTCGGGGTCCTTCGAGGGCACCAGCCAACGAGGGATGTAGTCGAAGAAGGTGTCGACCCACTTGTTCTCGGGCGTCGCGTAGTGCTGGCAACCGATCAGACCGATGTAGAGATAGGTGACCAATTGCTGGCCCGGGAAGCCGGCCATCACCATGATCGCGATGAAGAGGAAGACAAGCTGTTGACTGGAAAGCAGCCGACGGCCACGGCTCTTGAGCCACGCCACATTGACCAGCAGCAAGAGGAAGCACAGGAAGACGGCACAGCGGGGCAAGTGGCCAAATCCGATCAGGTCGTAGCGCACCAGGGCCGAGAAGGCGCCACCGGAGGCCACAGCGATCACCAGCAGCACACCCAGCGTCCAGGTGAGCCGCTCAGGAGTGGCTCGCGGCGTCTCGCCAGAGGGGCTCCGAGAGGGTTCGGTGCTCAAACCTTGCCGTGACCTCCAGTTGCAGATGGGACGACGGGGCTTTTCCCCAACGTGAGCGTGGCCGCCGACGGGCTATCCTTCCGAGTGCAGCGTCTCCATCATGGCCCAGAAGTTCCCCATCGGCGTGCCCTTCACGATCTGGTTCGAGCATCCGACGATGCAGCCGCCATACTCACGACCCGCGCTCAGGGCCCGGCGAGTCTCTGCCACCACCTCGGTCACGGAGCCGGTATGCAGCGTCGCAGAGTTCACGCCGCCCAGCAAGGTGAGTTGCGGGAAGGTCTGGCGCAGGCGATGGAAGTCCATCCCCGAGGCGCAGTCGACCTCGTAGAAGAAGTTGACGCCGGAGTTGCCGAAGAGGTCGTCGGCCAGAGGCCACAGATCGCCATCACTGGCAAAGCCGTGCAGAGCTCCGGCCGCATGGCATGCCTGGGAGATCCGCTGCATGCCGGGGAGCTGCAACTCGCGGAAGGACTTCGGTGAGATGAAGGGACCCTTCTTCGAGGCGAAGTCGCCGCCGCCATACAGGTAACGCAGCCCGAGCGATCCGGCCAGAGTCGCATTCCTGGCCGACTTCTCCGCCTGTGCGTCGAGGTACCGGCGCACCAGGTCGGGCCGGAGGGCTACAGCCTCGAGCCACACCCGGTCACGAGGAACCACGAGCCCCACTCCGCCTCCACCATAGGGCACTCCCTGGTCGCCGAACTCGTCGATCGTTCGCGTCAGGGTCTCGTACATCGCGGGTCCCGGCTGGTAGCTCTCCACCGAGGCCTCAAGGTTGTTGACGGTGCGCTCGAGGTCTTCGAGGGTCAGCTCCCGCTGCGGGGTCTGGTCGACGATCTGGTACAGCTCCGTCGCCGGGTCGTAGCGCATGACCCGCCAGTTGGTCTCGTCGCCGAAGCGGAAGGTTACCTCGTCGAGGCGCTCCGTGGGCTTCTGTGTCATCCGCCAGTAGACCGTCCGCACCACGTCCAGCTCGAGCTTGCGGTTCAGCTCGACCGCATCCTGCCAGGAGCGATCGAGGTACTCCTGGTGGGCCTGCTCGCCTTCCCACAGGGCCACGCTCTCCAGGTACTGCGCATGGCCGCCGCCGACATAGGCAGGACGACCCAGAATCTGCGAGGCAACGGCCGAGGAGAAACCGGCCTGGTAGATGGGCACGCGGTCATAGGGGCGGAACTCGAAGGCACAGGCGACTCGATCCTTGGGGGTCATGGACTCCTCCGTACGAAGCCTGCGACGCGGGATGCTTGCGGTCAGAGGCAGTCCCGGTCGCGATCAGGGCAAGGGGTGCCCCGTGGTTCAGTCTTCTGCGGCCAGGGGGCAGGTACCGTCGGGACCGTAGCGCCCCACTCGCACGAACTCCTCATAGCCCCAGTGCTGCCAGATCGGGTCGGCACCGATCGAGTGGTTGTCGGGATAGTCCTTGGCGATGAAGCCGCCGCCACGTGACCCGAGCTTGCGCACCATTTCTCGGGCCTTCGCCTTGAGGATCGCCTCGTCACCGCACTGCAGCGTGGTCTGGATGTCGATGGGGCACCAGAAGGTGACCCGCCCGGCGAACTGCTCCAGCCAGTCGAGACCGTGCAGCTCCGGCTGGTCAAACTGCAGCACGTCGATGCCCAGGTCCACCAGAATGGGGATGATGTCTCGGATGTAGCCGCAGGAGTGCATCCAGACCGTGATGCCCCTGCGGTGGGCACGGTCGATGAGGCGCTCGAAGGTCGGGCGGAACAGGTCGTCCCACATTCGCGGGCTGACGAGCAGTCGTTCCTGCGTGCCCCAGTCCTCGCAGAACATCACGCCCTGAACGCCTGCGTCGGCATAGAGGTCAACCTGGCGCAAAATGAGGTCGCTGACAAGGGTGTTCAGGCGGCGCACGTTCTCGGGCTCGGCTGCGCAGTCGAGGAGGTAGTTCTCCAGGCGCCGCAGGTAGCGAGCGGCGTTGAAGCAGCAGCCCGAGATCGACCCCAGGATGTAGCGGTCGGTGGTCTTCTCGCACACCTCGGCTGCCTTCTCATACCGGGCCGGGTCGTCGAAGGTCGGAAGCTTGTAGGTGTCCAGATCCTCCCAGGTCTTCAGCGGCGGCTCGATCACTTCGCCGCCCACGGTCCTGCCCTTGAGGCGGCGCCAAAGGCAGCCCCACTCGTCGTTGTAGCACTCGCCGCCCTGGTCGTCATCAAAGCGCAGGGGTTCGAAGCTCGGATCGGGCGACAGCCCCACACCGGCGGTATCGTGGATGCGAGCAGTTCCGTCGTAGGCTGAGTAGGTGAGACCGATGCGCTCGGGTCCATCGCAGGCGAGCACTCGGGTGATGACCTCGCGACCGTTCATCGCAACCCCCTGCGCAGCAGGTATCGGGTCCGGGGAATCGCCGGACCCCTTGGGGGGAAGCGCTACCGTGAAGCTGACGGCAACGCTCCTCCGCCACACTCAACGAGTTCCCCCACAGAGGCCGGAAACCCTTCCGGGCACGCAAAGAAGAAGGGCCGCCCGAAGGCGGCCCATAGGTACAACGATCACACTACACTCACCATGAATCTCGGGCAACCTAAGGCTTGTCTGGCTTGGCCGGGATCTTGGCCTCGCCCTTCGCGCCCTTGGCCGGGGCCTTGGCACCCTCGGCTGCCGGCTTCTCAGCGGACGGTGCGAGTGCTTCGGTGTTCTCCATCGGCGGCACTTCGTTCTCCACAGCGGCGGGTGCGCCCGGCTCAGCAGACGGCTCAGCAGACGGCTGCTCTACGCCAGTTGGTGCGTTGGCTGGCGGCGGCGGCTTGGGGCAACCTGTCAGCAGCAACGAGAACGTTACGGCTGCGATCACGGATAGAAAGACTACGTAGCCTCTGCGCATGCGAGCATTTGCCTCCCTTCAGGCTCTGCGGCAACGAAATTGCCGCACTTACGCGCATAACCATAAACACTAACTCCGGCCCTGTCAAGGGCGGAGGTCTCGCAAGGGTCCTGGGCGAAGGTACCTCCAAGGTCTGAGGTCGCCCCTCTCGGCGCCCTTTCGCGACGCCGAAGGAGGCCTTGTGTCTGGCCCCTGGCGCCCTTGCGGCGCCGGCTGGAAGTGCAACAACGACCTGTCCTACGTTGACCTGGGAGGTAGGCGCTGTGATCATCGATGCCCATGTGCATCTGCAAGGCCCCGGTGCGTCGGTGCAGGAGCGGACCGATCGTCTCCTGCATTTCGCCGACAAGCACGGGATCGACAAACTCGTGGCGTGCCTGGGGGCGACGCTCCGCGTGGCCCCTACTGCCGAGGAACTGCGGGAGGACAACGACTACATCCTCTCGGCTGTAGCTTACCGTCCCGATCGCATCGTGGGCTACTGCTACTGCAGCCCGGCCCATCCGGAAGCCTCGGTCGAGGAGATGGATCGCACCATCGCCAAGGGTCCGCTGCGCGGCGTGAAGATGTGGGTCTGCCGCCATTGCGACGACCCCGGCAGTGACCCAATCGCCCGACGAGCGGCCGAACTGGGCGTGCCAATCCTGCAGCACACCTGGATCAAGGCCACCGGGAACATGCCGACTGAGTCGCGACCTGAACACATGGTGAACCTGGCTCTGCGCCACCCGCAGACGCAGTTCATCATGGCCCACAGCGGCGGCGATTGGCAGCGTGGCCTGCGCATCGTCCGCCACGTGCCCAACATCACCGCGGACGTCTGCGGCGGCAACCCGGAGCAGGGACAGGTGGAGATGGCCGTTAAGCTCCTGGGCGCCGAGCGCGTCGTGTGGGGCTCCGATGCCTCCGGGCGCAGCTTCGCCTCGCAGCTTGCCAAAGTGGTGGCCGCAGACATTCCAGACGCCGACCGTTCGCTGATCCTGGCCGGCAACATCGCAAGGAGGATCGGGCTATGATCCTTGACTGCAATGCTACCCTTGGGCAATGGCCCTTCCGCCGTCTGCGGAACTGCACACCGACGCACTTCGCCCACCTCATGGACACCAACGGAATCGCCCAGGCGTGGGTGTCGCCCTTCGAGGGCATCTTCTATAGCGTGACCCAGGAGGCCAATGAGTGGCTGGCCGAGGAGCTCCTGGGACTGCGCGACCGCCTCATCCAGCTTCCCGTCATCAACCCCGCCTACCCCGGCTGGGAGGATGATGTCGAGGAGTGTCGCGAGCTCGAGGCGCCGGGGCTGCGTCTGTATCCGAGTTACCACGGCTACCGTCTGCAGGACGCCCACTTCCTGCAACTGGCCCAGCGCTGTGCCGAACTTGGCTGGTTCCTGCAGATCGTGGCCCGCGTCCAGGATGAGCGTCACCACCATCACCTGGCTCGCGTGGCGCCGGTTCCCGTGCCCGATATCGTGCAGATAGCCCGGGACTTCGCACCCCTGCCGGTGATCGTCCTCAACGCTGCCGCCGGTGAAGTCCTCGGAGCCTGCAAGGACGCCTGCCCGGACAACCTGTACTGCGACATCTCTCACGTCGAGGGCGTTGGCGGCGTGAGCGACCTTAGCGACAAGCTCGGTGCCGGGCATGTGCTCTTCGGTACCCATGCGCCTCTGCTGGTTCCGGAGAGCGCCTTGCTCAAGATGCGCGAGGCCGACCTGAGTGAGGAAGACCGCGAACTGATCGTCAGGGGCAACGCCATCAAGATCCTACAGCGGTAGCTGACCCCTCCGGCGCACCTGCCGGAGCTATGTGAGGGACAACCTATATGCCGACCGTAACTACTGAGATGAACGTCGCTGCGCCCGTGGACAAGGTCTATGCGATCGCCAGGGACATCGAGCGCTACCCCGACTTCATGGAAGACGTGGAGAGCGTGAAGATCCTCGAGCAGACCCCCGAGCGTCAGGTGAGCCACTGGGGAAGCATCGTCAAGGAGTTCAACCGGACCATTAAGTGGACCGAGGTGGACTACTGGGACGAGGCCGACAAAAGCTGCCGCTGGGAGATGACCGAGGGCGACTTCACGGCGTACTCCGGTACCTGGGTCTTCGAGCCCTCCGCAGAGGGAACGCTCGCGAAGCTGGAGGTCACCTACGAGTACAACGTGCCGCTCATCGGCGCCCTGATCCAGGGCATCCTGAAGAAGAAGATGCAGGCGAACGTGGACTCCATGCTCGCGGCCATCAAGAACAAGGCTGAGGAGAGCTAGCCCGCGACGTCCTCCGCGCACGCAACCAAGGGGAGCCACGCCGAGTGGCTCCCCTTCACGTTCTTCATCGGAACAGACCTCCCGGCCTACTACGGCGCGGGCAGGGGATGGACGACGATCGGCGCGAGCCGGTACGCCGCCAGGCTGCGCCGGACGGTCTTCCCGGGCTTCGACTCCATGACCCGCACCTGCCCCACTCCCTTCGCCATCCACATCGTGAGCTTGCTCACCACGGCTGCGCTCTCGAGGGTGAGGTCGAGGCGAATGCACTTGGTGAAGACGCCTGCCGGGACCGTCACGTCCTCGAAGGCACCGAAGGTCGCCAGCATCTTCATCGGATCATCCGGGGCCCCGCCACTGTGCTTGACCACACCCTTCACGATCGTGGTGTGCCCCTGTGGGCAGAGACTCGGGATGAGCAGAGGCGGGACGTAAGTCAGAGTCTCAGCGTCTCGGGTCTCGCCGTACACCCCGAACCCGAGGCCCGAGGAGTGCATGTACATCCTGAAGGTGTCCGGGCCGGGAAGATAGGTGACGAGAACCACCGAGGTCATCGTCCCGCCGATCGGCGTGGTTCCCACGACGTCCTCACGGCGCGTCCTCGTTGTGACCACTCTCGGCGGGGTCTCGATCACCTCGCGGTACTGCCACATATTCCCGAGGCGCAGCGGCATGTACTCGTTCACATGCACAGCGGGCGTAAGCTTGAGCTCAACAGAGACCCCGCCTGCTGCAGGGACAGCCACCACATCAAGGACCGCCCCATTGAGCTGCGCCAGGATCGTCTTCTCCGCCGTCACCCGGTAGTTGCCTGCTGCCAGTCCAGGGAACACCACAACTCCACCAGGCCCGGAGAGACGAACATGAGCGCCAGGGTTCACGGTCACCTGGGCGCCGACAACGTCGACACCGGCACGACTCACGTGGCCTTTGAGGTCACCGGCCCACGACAGGCTCAGCAAACCAATCGTCAGTACCGCCACAAGCAACGCCCGGTACATCCCCATCCTCATCACCCCACAAGAGAAGTAGACCCAGCCCTTTGTCTCCCTCAGGTCCCCGCAGGGACTCCGCTGTCCTGAGAACAGATTCGGGGTCGGCGACGCGACTCCTACTCCCGACGCAGGGACTGAGAGGCTGCACAGGGAAGAGTCACTCTCCGGCATTCCCTGCAGAGGAGTTGAGCCAGATGGGCAGGCGCACTTTTGTGATGGCCGTGCTGCTGATGCTGGTACTGGCGACTTGCCAGACTCTCGCACAGACGCCACTCGCGCACTGGGACTTCGAGACCGGCGACCTTCAGGGCTGGCGGGTAGTCTCGGGCAACCTTGGCAAGCAGCCCTCTGCCAACGACAACGACCGCTGGCAGGGCAACTTCGACAAGCAGGGCAAATGGTTCCTGGGCACCTACGAGGGAGCCAGCGACCAGGCCACCGGTGAACTGCGGTCGCCCGTGTTCACGATTCAGGGCGATGCCCTCGGCCTCCTCGTGGGCGGCGGCAGCGACGTCAGCAAGGTGTTCGTGGCGCTGGTTCTTGTCGAGGGAGACCGCGAGGTCCGACGGGAGACCGGCGAGAACCGCGAAGTGATGCGCCCTGTGCGCTGGGACGTCACTGCCTTCCGAGGGAAGCAGGCCTATCTGCGAGTTGTCGACAACGCCACCGGCGGCTGGGGACACCTCAACGTCGACGACTTCCGCGAACTCTCCGCTGAGGAAGCGGCGCGCCTTGATCGCGAGGAACAGCAGCGCAAGGAGGCCCTGCGCCTCGCCACTGAGCAACGCTATCAGCAATGGCGCAAGGGCGTGCTGGGACCCTCTGAGCCGACGGTGTACCGAGGCGCGAACCTGACGAACTGCTGGATGCCCCTGGGCGGGATTGGCGCCGGCAGCGTCGCGCTCTATGGTGACGGATCGCTGCGGCAGTGGCAGGTCATGAACCACGTCAACAGCGATGCCCAGGTCCCCTACTGCTTCCTCGCCGTGAGAGCGCGCGCCGAGGGCCACCGGCCCATCACCCGTGTGCTGCAGACCAGTCCCGTCGACGAGCTGCCCCTGGTGGCCGGGACCGAGTTCATCGGCGAGTTCCCCGTGGCCAAGGTCCGCTACCTCGACGACGCAATCCCAGTTGATCTGACCCTGGTTGCGCACACCTCCCTGATCCCGCAGAACGCAAAGGACTCGGCGCTTCCAGTGGTGTTCTTCACCCTTCAGGCACGGAACCGGGGCTCCGACTCCGTGCAGTTCGCGACCATGATGTCGGTGCAGAACTTCGTGGGCTGGGACGGCTTTCGCCGAATCAACGGCCAGTCTGATCCGGGCTTCGGCATGAACCAGAACTGGCTGGTGCGGGATGGCGACCGGGTCTCGCTGTGCATGGACAAGTTCGGGATGGACCGAACGGACCGCAATTACGGTTCTCTGGCCTTGACCTGTCTGGAGCCTTCGGCGTCTGCCTCCGTCGCCTGGCAGGACGTCGACGACCTGTGGGCCGACTTCGTCGGGGACGGGCGTCTTGACCAGGCCGGGCCGAAGATACCCAGTGCACCGGGACGCACCTACAGCGGGGCCCTGGCCGTCCGCATGACCCTGGCGCCGGGCGAGAAGGCCGAGGTACCCTTCCTGCTCACCTGGTACTTCCCCAACCGCCATGCCGAGTATCAGGAGGGCCTCGACAAGTACCGCCTCGGCAACATGTACAACAACTGGTTCGGCAACACCGAGGGCGTCGCCCGCTACGCCGCCGCCAACTTCTCCCGGCTGCGCAAGGAGACGCTTGCCTTCCACGACACCCTCTACGACAGCAACCTCCCCTACTGGCTGGTGGACTGCGTAAGCTCCCAGATCTCCACGCTCACCAGTCAGACCTGCCTCTGGATCGAGGACGGTAGCTTCCACGGCTTCGAGGGCTGCAGCCGCACCAAGGGCTGCTGTCCGATGAACTGCACTCACGTGTGGAACTACGAGCAGACGCTGGCGCACCTGTACCCGGAACTCGAGCGCAAGATGCGCCACACCGACTTCTTCGTGCAGCAGGAGGATAGCGGGGCGGTCCGACACCGCACGGTGCTTCCGCTCAGCCTGCCTCGGGGCACCGGGCCCTTCTGCGACGGGCACCTCAGCAGCATCTCCAAGGCCTACCGGGAACACCTGCTGTCCGCCGATGATTCCTGGCTGAAGGCCTACTGGCCGCGCGTCAAGCAGGCGATGGAGTGGGCGATCAGCAACTACGATCCCGACGGTGACGGGTGCCTCCAGGTTGCGCAGCCGAACACCTACGACTGCACGATCTGGGGCAACAACACCTTCATCGGCTCCCAGTGGCTGGCGGCTCTCCGAGCGGCCGAGGAGATGGCGCGGTTGATGGGCGAGACGGCCACCGCGGAGCGCTACCATGACCTGTACGAGCGGGGCCGCGCGAAGATGGACCACGACCTGTGGAACGGGGAGTGGTGGATTCAGGACGTCGACCTCGAGGAGCATCCGCAGTACGAGTATGCCACCGGCTGCCACTCCGACCAGCTTCTCGGCCAGTGGTGGGCCGACCTCAACGATCTGGGGCACGTGCTGCCGCCGGAGCACGTTCACAAGGCGCTGCAGTCGATCTTTGCGAACAACTTCCTGAAGACCTTCGAGGGCTTCCGCCAGTCCCCGCGGGCCTTCGCGAGCAATGATGAGATGGGCCTGATCGTCTGCAGTTGGCCCAGGGGTGGTCGTCCGTCGTCCGTCACGCTATACTCTGATGAGGTGTGGACGGGGATGGAGTACGAGGTGGCGGCGCTGCTGATCCGCCAGGGCCTCCCCGAAGAGGGCCTGCAGGTCGTAAAGGCGGCGCGGGACCGGTACAACGGAACCCGGCGCAGTCCCTGGAACGAGATCGAGTGCGGCGACCACTACGCCAGGGCCATGAGCAGCTACTCGCTCCTGCCGGCGGTCGAGGGGCTGGCCTACGATGGGCCGGCCGGTCGGCTGCGCTTCGCCCCGCGCTTGCAGCCTCAGAATCTGCGGGCGTTCTTTGCCGGCGCCGAGGGCTATGGCACACTGGCCCAGGTGCGGTCCGAAGGTCGCCAGGTGGACGAGGTCAAGCTGACGAGAGGGCACCTGCGCCTCCGGCAGTTGGAGCTTGAGGTTCCCGCCGGTCTGGCGGGCTCAACCGTCTCCGTCACCATGCGGGAGGTGCCCGTGCCCGCACAGGTTGTCCGAGGCGCTTTGCAGCTTGTGGTAAGATTCCCGGTAGACATCGTGCTGGGACCCAGCGACGTCCTGCGGGTAATGGTCGGGCGATAGGCAAGGACCTGCCGGTCGAACTGAGGGAGCGCCGCAGGCGAACTCGAATCTGCAAATGGAAACTGGTTTTCCACCCCTTCCGGGGGTTATCCACAGTTCTTTCCACCGTCCATGCCAACTATCCACAACGCGAAAGCGCACGGGATAGGCAGGAAGAGGATGTGGAGAGAGCGCACGTCACAAGTCGCAGCCAGAAAGAGTGAACCGTATGAGCAGTCGCAAACCGAGACCTGATGAGCAGGAGTACACCCTCCTGGAGCAGACGCCGACCCGCAAGGCGATTGGCGAGCGCACCCTGAAGAGCACCACCGAGAAGCCCGTCTTCCACATGAGCACGGAGGTGGACGCTTCCGTCCTGGCCGCCGCTCGTGAGGCACTACGTGGCAAGGGCGAGATCTTCCCCAGCTACAACGACTTCGTCCTGAAGGTAGTCGCCCTGGCCCTGCGCGATCACCCGCGCTTCAATGCCTGGGTGGCCGTGGACGGTCTGCATATCCTCAAGCACATCAACGTGGCCTTCGCGGCTGCCACGGAGCAGGGCGTGCTGATGCCGACGGTCCTCGACGCCGACCAGAAATCCCTCCTCGACGTCGCCGCAGAGACCAAGGAGATGATCGGCCTGGCGCGTAAGGGGCGGCTGCGTGCCAGTCTCCAGATGGGCGCAGGCTTCAGCATCAGCAACATCGGCCCGGGTGCGGTCGACAGCTTCGACGCGATCATCAACGCCCCGCAGACCGGCATCCTCGCCATCGGTGCCCTCAAGCCCCGGCCCGTAGTGGTCGACGGCTCGATTGAGGCAAGGCCGACGATGTTCCTCACCCTCAGCATTGACCACGCCGGTGCGGACGGCTCCGATGGTGCGGCCTTCCTGACCACCGTCAAGAAGCTCCTCGAGGACCCGGAGGTTCTCGCATCGCTGTAGCGGCTTTCTGCGCTACTACAAGCAGATACGAAAAGGGCGTCCGATCTCGTGATCGGGCGCCCTCTGCATGTCACAGGTAAGTGGCTGGTTCCCCGGTCTCTACGCCCCGTCGTCCTCCACGACATGCTTCTCGAACCGGTCGAGCCGCTCTTCCAGCCGCTTCTGTCGCAGCGCAGCGGTCATGTCACCGCGCGTGCGCTCGACGAACCCACGGACGGCATCGGATCGACCGCGCAGGCCAAGGCTGATGGCATTCGGATAGTCGAAACTCATGGTGATATGGTAGATGTCATCCATGATGTCGAGGAACCTCTCGGCACGCTCGATCTGGTCACGGCGGATCAGGTCGAGTACGTGCCGGCGGAACTCCCCGGCCGCTTCCGCGAGACCATTGAGCCAGGCAGCGCCGTCGATCTGAAGGTCTCCCGGGCCAGGCAAGGGAGCGTCGGTGATGGCCGCCAGCGTGATCGCCGCCTCGGCATACTCCTTCTGGGCGTCGCTCACAAAACCGCCCCAGCGCAACTCGTCACAACCCTCAAGGGCTCCCAGCATCTGCCCGGTCAGGTCCGCGGTCTCAGCGAGCAGCGTCCGAGACTCCTCGAACTCTTGCCGGTGCGCGCTCTTGATGCAGGTAGAGGCCGCGCGCACGACCTGGCGCGATAGGTTGTAGGCCTTCTCGCGACCTTCATCGAGCAGGTCGAAATGCTGGCGGATACCGGCGGTCAGTTCCTCGATCTGTTTCACCATTAGCATCAACTCTACCGGACGAGATGGGCCGTGAAACCGGCCGCGGTACGGGCTTTCCAGTCTCCAGAAAGCCGGGGACCTGCCTCAGAACGCGCGCGAAGCTGACGACTACGCGGTGGGTCTGTTAGGTGGTACTGACTAGCTGAGCTCAGCGACGACCTGGGCGCCCCGACGGATCGCTTCCGTGTTCATCGGGATCGTCTTCTGGCGCCGCTCAGGCAGAACGGTCGAGAGGGCCTTGATGGCCGGCTCGATCAGGTCGGGCCGCACCGCCTGCAGGTAGGCGCCCAGCATCACCATGTTCGCGCACATCTCATTGCCGAGTTCCTTGGCGATGGAGGTGACGGGAACGAAGAGAATCTGCAGGTCCTTGCGGTCTGCCTCGACCTCACCGAGGTCGGGGTTGATGATGGCGATACCGCCTGAGGCACACTCGCGCAGGTACTTGCGTACCGAGCGCGGGTCCATGAGCAACATGACCCGCGGATGGCCGCAGATCGGGCTGCCGACCCGGCCGTCGGACAGAACGACGGTGCAGTTTGCCTCGCCGCCGCGAACTTCGGGTGAATAGGAGGGCACCCAGGAGGCTTCATAGCCCACGTCAACGCCGGTCTGCGCCAAGACCTGTCCTGCCAGCAGGATGCCCTGGCCGCCAAGCCCGGCCATATAGACTTCTTCTCTCATAGGATCAACCTCGTGGGGCTGGAGCGCTTGCTCGCCCCGGACTGCGCCGGCCCAGGGCTCGGCGCATCGTGTGGTTCAACACTCCGGCTACCCCTCTGCGTAGGGGTCCTTGAACACGCCGAGTGGGTACTGGATCAGCATCGTATCGCGGACATGCTGCATCGCCTGCAGGGGCTTCATGTGCCACCAGGTCGGGCAGGTGCTCACAAGCTCTACGAGCGAGAACCCGAGCCCGTCGATCTGCGCGCGGAAGGCCTTCATGATGCTGCGGCGAGCGCTCATGACGCTGCGCGGGTCGATGAGGGTCTCCCGGGCGAGGTACGCGACACCGGGGATCTGGTTCATCAACTCGCAGATGTTGAAGGGGTAGCCGCCATGCTCAAGGGTGCGGCCGTCGACCGAAGTGGTCGTCTTCTGCCCCAGCAGAGTCGTGGGAGCCATCTGTCCGCCGGTCATCCCGAAGACCGCGTTGTTGATGAAGAACACGCTGATCTTCTCGGCGCGGGTCGCAGCCTGAAGCACCTCGTTGAGACCGATTGCTGCGAGGTCGCCGTCGCCCTGGTAGGTAAACACCACGTCGTCGGGGCGGACCCGCTTCACGCCGGTCGCCACGGCGGGTGCTCGGCCATGGGCAGACTGCACCACGTCGGTGTTGAAGTACTCAAAGGCGTACACGGAGCAGCCCACGGAGGCGACGGTCACGGTGTGATCGCGCACACCCAACTCGTCGATCACCTCCGCAATCAGTCGGTGCGCGATGCCATGGCCGCAGCCGGGGCAGTAGCGCAGGACAGTGTCGGTGAGGCTCTCCGGCGGTTCGTATAGAACGGTCATGTTTTCCTTGGTCAAGGTAGGTCTCTGCCTCTTATGTGCGAACCTGGGCCAGGAACTCTCCAGGCGCGGTCGTCAGACTTTGATCGTGGTTAGTCGTTCCAGGACATCCTCGGGCGTGAGGAGCACGCCACCCAGACGGTTCTGCAGGCTGACCGGACAACGCCCCTCAACGGCCAGGCGCACGTCTTCGATGAACTGCCCCATCGACAACTCGACGACCAGGCAGTGCTTCACCTTCTCAGCCCACGCCGCAATGGGCGCCGACGGGAAGGGATACAGGGAGATCGGCCGCAGCATACGCACGCGGATCCCCTGCTCTAGAGCGCGGTCGACGGCGGTCTCGCAGACACGCGCCGAGATTCCGTAGGCGCAGACGAGGATATCTGGGTCGTCGGCGCCGTACTCCTCCCAGCGGGTCTCGCGTTCTGTCGCCTCGGCGTAGCGGGCTTCGAGACGCAGGTTCAGTGCCTCCAGGTCGGCGATATCACTGTACAGCGAGTTGATGATGCGTCGCTCGCGACCCGCGAGGCCGCTGCCGAGAGTCCAGGAGTGGTCGTAGGCGTTGGGCGCCTCAGGCACCGGGCGCACGCGGCAGGACTCTACCATGGTGGCCAGGACGGCGTCGCCCAGGATCATGACCGGGTTGCGGTAGCGCTCGGCGATCTCGAAGGCGCCGCCGGTCATGTCATAGAGCTCCTGCACACTGTAGGGCGCGAAGACCAGCGGACGTCCGTCGCCATGTCCGCCGCCGCGAGTGGCAAGCCAGTAGTCGCCCTGGGAGGGCGCGATGTTGCCCAGTCCGGGGCCGCCACGGACCATGTTGACGATGACGCAGGGCAGTTCGCACCCGATCAGGTAGGAGATGCCCTCGGCCATCAGGGAAATGCCGGGCGAGGAGGAGGTCGTCATTACTCGGGCGCCGGCAGCCGCAGCGCCGTAGACCATGTTGATGGCCGCGACTTCACTCTCGGCCTGCAGGTAGACCCCACCGAGCTCCTCAAGGCGCCAGGACATGTACTGCGGAATCTGGCTCTGGGGCGTGATGGGGTACCCGAAGAAGAAACGGCAACCGCCGGCGATGGCACCTTCGGCTGTCGCATGATTGCCCTCCAGGAGGGCGCGCTTTTCTGCACTCATTTGGTCTCTTTCGCCACCTCTTTGTACAGCGAGATGGCCACGCTCGGGCACATGAGTGCGCAGATCTTGCACCCGGTGCAGCCGTCCTCTGTGCAGACCTCCGCGGGATGGATACCGCGAGGGGTCAGGGTCTCAGACATTCTGAGGTTCTTCTTGGGGCAGAACTCAACGCACAGTTCGCAGCCCCCACAGCGTTCGACGTCGATGATCACTTTTGCCATATACGCATCAGGCCCAAAGTATAACAGAATGGGATGGTACCAACTGGCCCGGGCTGAAGCCCGGCGACCACGATTGCCTCAGGACGCAGCCGCCCGCAGCCGACGCCGATCCTTCTCACCGTCACGAAGCAACTCGGCGGCGTGTCTGCGGCCCGTCTCATCGCTCTCGTCGGCTCCGAGCATTCGCGCCAACTCGTCCACGCGCCCTTCGGCGCTGAGTACCTCGACGCGTGCCACGGTGCGTCCGTCCTCGACATGTTTCTCGACCCGGAGGTGCCTGTCACCCAGCCGGGCAATCTGCGGCAGGTGAGTCACGCACAAGACCTGTCCCGCACGGGCAACCCCCACGAGCTTCTCCCCCACCGAATGTGCAACTCGGCCGCCGATGCCCGCGTCTACCTCGTCAAAGACGATGGTCGGGATCTCGGCGCCTCGTGAGCACACCGACTTGAACACCAGCATCAGCCGCGACAGCTCGCCACCCGAGGCCACTTTGCTCAGCGGTCGCAACTCCTCGCCCGCGTTCGCGCAGAACAGGAAGCGGCCCAGATCGAAGCCGCGACGTGAGGCCTTCCAGCGCTTGCCACCGGAGCCGGGAAGACCCTCTGCGTCCTCTTCGTGCTCCAGTTGAACCTCGAACTTCGCCGCCGCCATACCCAGACCGGACAGCTCGGCCTCGACGACCGTCTTGAGGCTTTTGGCGAGCTTCACCCGCGAGGCCGACAGAGCCTGGGCAGCTTTCCCGGCTTCGCCCCGCAACTTCTCCAGATTCGCCCGGAGCTGCTCCTCATGGACTTCGAGGTTCTCAAGTTCCGACAGCTCGGCCTCGGCACGTTCGCCGAAGGCAAGGATGTCCGCGACGGTGTCGCCGTACTTTCGCTTCAGCTTGCCGATGTCTGCGAGGCGGTTCTCGATCTGCTCGAGCCGATCCGGGTCGGCCTCGAGGCCGCCCAGGTAGCCGCTGAGGGTGCGCACGGCCTCCTGGATCGCGACGCCGGCTTCCGCCAACTCCTCGGCGGTCTCGCCAAGGAGGGGCTCGAACTTCACCAGCCCACGCAACTCCTGACCGGCCGTCTGCACCGCACTGACAGCCGAAGGCGCATCGCCCTTATCGCCGTCGAGCAGTTCACAGGCCTGGGCAACCGTCTCGCGGATCCGCTCGGCATGTTGAAGCCGGGTCCGCTCGGTGCCCAGGGTCTCTTCCTCACCGGGTTCGAGGCCGGCGGCCTGAATCTCCTCCACCTGGAACCGCAGCATGTCCACTCGTTGCGCCCGCTCGCGCTCATCCAGAGCCAGGTCGTCCAGGGCCTTTAGCGCCTGCTGGAAGGCCCCGTAGAGCTCCTCGTAGGCACTCCGCAGGTCCAGATGCTCCGGCCCGCCGAAGGCGTCCAGGAAGGAGAGGTGGTTCTCCTCGTGGATCAGCGTCTGGTGCTCGTGCTGGCCGTGGATGTCCACCAGATGCGAGCCGATCTGCTGCACGAGGCTCAGGGTCGCGGTCCGCCGGTTAACCCGGTAATGACTGCGGCCGCTGGCCAGCTCTCGGCTCAGGATGACGGTGCCCTCTTCATCCTCGCGCAGCCCTAGGCTCTCGAGAATCTCCAGGGCTCGCGGCGCATCGGCGGCAGTGAAGACGGCCTCCACGTAGGCGGCGGACTCACCGCTGCGGATCGCCTCAGCCCCGACCCGCTCACCGAGCACTGCATTCAGCGCGTCGATGATGATGGACTTGCCGGCCCCCGTCTCGCCAGTCAGCACAGTGAAGCCCGGCCCGAAGTCGAGCCGCAGCGAGTCAAGAAGGGCCAGATTCTCAACGGTCAGCTCTCGCAGCATGTCCTAACAGAATCGCCGGTGCCTGCTCGTCGGCCGGAGCTCCCGCACCAGGTCAGCGTTCTGCACCCCAGCGCAGTTTCTGGCGCAGCCGCTCGAAGAAGCCGGCGGACGAGATCCGCACGAGTTTGGCGTCAAAGTTGGCCCGACGCACGCGCACCACATCGCCAGGCCGCAGATCGATCGCTTCCTGGCCGTCCAGCGTGACTGTCAGGCCGCCGGCGGGAACGCCCCGCTGGGTCGCGCTGACCTTGATCTCCGCCGACGGCTCAATGATCAGCGGCCGGGCGTAGAGACTGTGCGGGCAGATGGGCGTGATGAGCAAAGACTCCACCGTCGGCGCGATGATCGGACCTCCGGCGGAAAGTGCATAGGCCGTCGAGCCCGTGGGGGTGCTGATGATCAGCCCATCAGCCGGGTAGGTCGCCACGTGCTCGTCGTTCACGTAGGTATCAAGCCAGACCAGGTGACGCACGTCGCTCTTGGTGATCACCGCGTCGTTGAGCCCGTAGCGCGTCGAGATGATCTCGGAGCCGCGCACCACGTCGGCCTCCACCATCAGGCGGCTCTCAACGCTGTACTGACCCTCCACCACGTCGGGCAAGTTCGCCATGAGCACTTCGTAGCTCTCGCGAGCCAGGAACCCAAAGCTGCCGAAGTCCAGTCCCAGCAAGGGGGTGCCGACCGGTCCCGCATGACGAGCAAGGGCGAGAAGAGTTCCGTCCCCGCCCAGTGAGATGACAAGGTCCGCCTCCACAAGGCCCTCAAGATCGTGCAGCCTGGGGCCCACACCGAGCCTCCGCTTAGTGCTGTCCATCCCTGGTCCCAGCTTCACCGTGCACCCGGCAGCCATGAGCGCCCGGCACAGCGCCGGTGCGCTATGCTCCGTCCTCGGCTTGTAGGGTGAGGAGGCAACACTGACCGTGCGGATTGGTGAGGCCAAGTCCGGGGTCCCCTTCGTACGGTTCCGAGTAGCTGTGTGGGACCGCAGCCCCACAGGCGACCGCAGTCCCGACAAAGGTGCAGACACCGCGACCGCTAACCACCCAGACGGTTGAGGTTCTTGCGGGCCGGCTCGAAGTTGCTATCCACTGCCAGGGCCTTCTGGTACTGCTCCCTGGCCCCGGCGGCGTTGCCCTGCCGCTCCAGGGTCACGCCCAGATTGTTCAGAGCGTAGACGTTGTTGGCGTCATCCGCAAGAGCCTGGCGGAACTGCACCCCTGCGCCAGCGAGGTTGTCGCGCTTCAGGTAGATCAGGCCGACGTTGTTGTGAGCCTCGCTGTCCTTCGGCTGCAGGGTCAGCGCGTACAGGTACTCACGCAGGGCCGCATCCCTGCTCTCCATCCGGAAGTAGAGCAGGGCAAGATTGCGGTGAGCGTTGGCGTCCTCCGGGAAGCGGGCGACGACCTGCTCCCACTGCTTCACAGCCTCCTCGGCCCTGCCCGCCGACATCAGCGCATAGGCCAGGTTGGTCTGGGCCATGCGGTTCTGTGGATCAAGCTCTACCAGCGCCTGCAGCGCCGCGATCGCCTCGTCCCACTTCTTCTGACCGATGAACAGAGACGCCAGTTGCTCGCGGGCGGCCGTGCTGGTCGGGTCGAGGTCGCAGGCTTTCCGGAAGTTCGCCACTGCCTGGTCGGTCTGGTCCAGCCGCATCAGGCTGAGCCCCAGATTGTAGGCGGCGGTGAAGCTCTTGTCATCCAGGGCAAGGCCCGTCGCGAAACGCTGCGAGGCTTCCTCGAACTTCCCGTCAAGGTACAGGGCGCTCCCGAGCTGCAACTGCGCGGTGACGTTGTTCGGCTCCAGGCCCGCGACCGCTTCGTACAGCTCCACGGCCTTCGGGTAGTTGCGCAGGCCCATGTACAACTCGCCGAGCGTAACCAGCAGCGCGCCACTCTTCGGGTCGGTGGTGCGCGCCAGCTCATACTGCACGACGGCCTTCTTGGTCTCGCCCGCAAGCTGCAGCGTACGACCATAGCCGACCAGCACCCGGAATTCCGTCGGTTTGGCCTTCAGCGCGGCTTCGAACTCCGCGAACTGCCGGTCGCGTTCCTCCGGCTTGGTGAGGACCGTTGCCAGGTTATAGTGGCCCTCGAAGCCCTCGGGATCGGCGGCGATGGCCTTCTCGAACTGCGCCGCGGCCAGGTCGTTCTGATCCTTGCGTGAGTAGGCGGTGCCCAGGTTGTTCAGGGCAACGGCGTTGTCCGGTTCCTTGGCCAGAGACGCCTGGAGCGCGGTGATGGCCGCATCCAGCTCGTTCAGAGCCAGAGCCACAGTGCCCTGCCAGCGCAGGATGGTCGGGTTATCCGGCAGCGCCGTTGCGAGCTCACCCAGCAGCGTCTTCGCCTGTGTGTACTCACCCGCCCGGTAGTGGGCATCGACACGCTCAAGCTTGCTCTGGTAGGTCTCTGCGGACGCCAGCATCGCAGACAGGGACAGCAAGGTCACAGACACGATCAGGGCCGTCAGCGGCGTTCGCCTCGTTAGCTTCATAGACCAATCACGGCCTCCGACTGAGAGGTAGAGGGCGGTATCGTCCCCGTCCCGCAGACTTCCCGGCAGGCGCAGGCAATCCCTTCCGCATCGATTCCGCAGTCCGCTCGCAGCTTATCCGTATTCCCATGGGGCACAAAACAGTCAGCAATCCCCAGGCGACGTACCGCCGCGGTATGAACGGCGGCATCTGCCAGGGCCTCACACACCGCCGAGCCGAACCCACCGGCGAGGATGCCCTCCTCGACCGTGACGATCCGGCCGATGTCCCGCGCTGCGGCCACCACAGCGTCCCGATCCAGGGGTCGCACAAACCGGGCATTGATGACGCGGGCCTCGATTCCCTCGGCATGCAGCGTCTCGGCGGCGGCTAGCGCTGCCTCAACCTGTGGCCCGAGGGCGAAGATCGCCACCTGGTTCCCGGCCCGCACCAGTTCGCACTTCCCAACGGGAAGCACCTGCATCGGCCGGTCCAAGGGCACGCCGAGACCGACGCCGCGAGGATAACGCAGACTCACCGGGCCGTCCAGCGACAGCGCTGTGCACAGCATATCGCGCAGCTCGCCCTCATGCCGGGGCACCATCTCGACGAGCCCGGGAATCTGGCGCATGAAGGCCAGGTCGAACACGCCATGGTGCGTCGGACCGTCATCGCCGACAAGCCCACTGCGGTCCATCGCCATGACCACCGGCAGGCGCTGCAGGGCAATGTCGTGGATGATCTGGTCGTAGCCGCGCTGCATGAAGGTCGAGTAGATGGCTACCACAGGCCGCATGCCCGCCGCCGCCAATCCCGCGGCAAAGGTCAGCGCATGCTCCTCGGTCATCCCCACGTCAAAGCAACGGTCCGGGAACTGCTTCTTGAAGCTCGCCAGACCGGTGCCGTCGAGCATCGCCGCCGAAATAGCCACGACGCGCTTGTCTGCTTCCGCCAACTCCGCCAGCGTCTGCCCGAAGACCGCGCTGTAAGAGAGCCGACCGTCCCCGTGCGCGCTCTCCCCGTTGGCGATGTTGAAGGGCTTGGTGCCGTGGTAGCGGCTCGGGTCCTTCTCCGCAGGTATGTAGCCACGGCCCTTCTGGGTATGCACATGCACCAGGACCGGCCCGCTGAGTTTGCAGGCCTGGTCGAAGACTTCCAGAAGCTGGTTGATGTCGTGCCCGTCGATGGGCCCCAGGTAGGTGAAGCCCAACTCCTCGAAGAGCATCCCGGGGACGACCAACTGCTTCAGACCGTCACGCAGGCGGTCCATGGCGCCCAGCATCGCATCGCCCAGCGGCACCCGGTTCAGCATGCGGGCCACGTCGGCGCGGGTTTTCCGCACCGCAGGCTCAAAGAGCCCGGCGCGGATCTTGGCCAGGTACGCCGACATCGCACCCACGTTGGGGCTGATGCTCATCTCGTTGTCGTTGAGCACGACCACGAGGTCGGCCTTCGTCTCGCCGGCCTGGTTCATCGCCTCGAGAGCCAGACCGCCGGTGAGGGCCCCATCGCCAATGACCGCCCAGATGCGCTCGGTATCGCCGCGAATGTCGCGTGCCTTGGCCAGTCCCAGGGCGGCAGAGATCGAGGTGCTCCCGTGGCCGGTCCCGAAGGCATCGTAGGGGCTCTCATCACGCCGCGGAAACCCGGATAGGCCATCGGTCTGGCGGATCGTGTGGAACAGGTCGCGGCGGCCGGTGAGAAGCTTGTGCGTGTAGCACTGGTGGCCAACGTCCCAGACGACCTTGTCCGTGGGCAGGTCGAGTGTCCTCAGGAGCGCGACGGTGAGTTCGACGGCGCCCAGATTCGGCGCCAGGTGCCCGCCCGTCTCCGAGGTGGTCTCAATGATGCGCTCACGACACTCGGCAGCCAGTTGCACCAACTGGCTGCGGGAGAGAGTCTTCAGATCGGCGGGCGAATTGATGCTGTCCAGCAGATTGCTTGCCATGCGTGTCACTGTCCCTGAACCCGACCACACCGGGGTCTGCCCCTCACGTGCAGACCGCTTCCCGCTTCGATGTCACGCCGACGGCGAAAGCCTGGCGCCCGCGCTACTCCTCGGCTTCGGGCTCTTCGGCCAGATACTGCTCAACCCGGGCTTCGGCCTCCGCCAGGCGCTCCAGGCACAGCTTCTTCAGCGCCATGCCTTCCTCGAAACGCTGCAGGGACTCTTCGAGGGAGATCTCGCCTGCGTCCAGCTCCCGGACGATCTGCTCCAGGCGCTCCAGAGCCTGCTCAAAGGTCAGCTCAGACAAGTCAACCATGGCCAATCCGGCTCCCTGTCCCGAGGGCTCTCCGCTTCATGTGGTAGTGTACAGCGAACTGGGGTCTCAGGCGAAGGCAAACCTTTGCCGCTACTGCGGACCGGGCGACACTGATGTCAGGTCTGCGGCCTCACAGCTCGTGACCGACCCCAGGAGGTGACCATCGGACACCGTGACCTGCACGCTGTCGCCCGCCTGCACCTGTTCGATTCGCCGCACGACCGTCCCATCCTCGCGGCGGCAGATCGAATATCCACGACCAAGGACGCCAAGCGGGCTCAGAGCCTGCAAGGTCGCCCCGGCACGCTCCAGACGCGCCCGGCGCCTTTCGAGACGCGTGGTCATTCCTCGGGCCAGCGTCGCAGCAGCCTCGTCGACTCGCAACTGCTGCTGCTCCAGGAGGGCTGCCGGACGCTGCAACAAGGGGTGACTTGCCGCCTGCTGGACTCTCGCCTGCGACTGCTGCAGCACGGCCATCATCGCCGTGCGCAGGTGCCGGGCGTAGGCGGCAATCCCCGCCTCCAGGTCAAGACGCTCAGGCACCACCATCTCGGCTGCCATGGAGGGTGTTGCCGCCCGGACATCCGCGACGAAATCGGCCAGGGTGAAGTCGGTCTCGTGGCCCACAGCGCTGACCACCGGCTTGGGACAGGCGAAGATCGCCCGTGCCACCGGCTCCTCGTTGAAGGCCCACAGGTCCTCGATCGAGCCTCCGCCGCGTCCCACGATGACCACGTCGACCTCATCCAGGCCGCCGGCAATCTGCAGGGACCGGACGATGCTGGGCACGGCCTCGGCGCCCTGGACCACCGTCGGAATCAGAAGGATCCGCGCCAGGGGATAGCGCCGACCCAGGATGCTGATCAGGTCACGTACCGCCGCGCCGGTGGGCGAGGTGCAGATCGCCACCGTCTGCGGGAATCTGGGCAACGGGCGCTTGCGAGAGGGGTCAAAGAGCCCCTCAGCGGCCAGTTTGGCCTTCAGAAGCTCCAGCGCCGCCGCCAGGCTGCCCACACCGTCGGGCCGCATGAAGCGGAGGAGGAGCTGGTAACGCCCGCCACGCTCATAGACGGTGATGTTGCCCCCGGCGACAACGCGGTCGCCATCGGCGGGATCGAACTTCAGTCCGGCAGCGGCTCCCCGGAAGCACACGGCGCTGAGCTGGCTGGATTCGTCCTTGAGCGAGAAGTAAAGGTGCCCGGAGGAGGCGCGGGTGAAGTTGGAGATCTCGCCACGCACGATGACGTCCTGCAGCAGCTCGTCCGTGTCCATCAGCCGCTTGATGTGGGTCGTAACCTCGGCGACCGACAGGACACGATCGGGGCGTGCAGGCACAGGGAAGCCCGGGAGTCCATCTGCGGCTGAATTCATGGCGATCCGTCTGCCCGAAGCCGGCCTGGGCGTCTACTTGGGGTCGCCGGGCTTGTCGCTGACAAGGCCCTCGCGGCGCGCGTAGGCTCCCAGAATGCCGTTGACGAACTTGCCCGATTCCGGCGTGCCGTAGATCTTGGCCAGCTCCACGGCCTCATTGATCGCCGCGCTAGGAGGCACGTCCGGTGAGTGGCGCAGCTCGGCCAGGGCCATGCGCAGGATGTTGCGGTCGATCCCCGGCATGCGGTCCAGCGCCCACTCGTGGGACAGCTCGTCGATGATGACATCGATGTTCTTGGCGTCAAGGAAATAGGCCTCGCACAGACGGCGGCCGAAGTCCTCGATCTCGGCCGTCAGCTTGCGCCGTTCGGCGGGGTCCATCCCCCACTCTTCGAACATGATCCGGAGGGTGTCCGGCGCGCTGAGGAAGGCCCCACTGGGGCCCACACCACCGACATCGGCCTGGAACAGCAAGCCCAGTGCGAGCTCGCGTCCCCGGCGGCGTGCGCCTCCGCGGGTAGTCCCTTCACTCCGGCTGTCGTGGCCTTCCTGGTGTTCGGGAAGATCGGCCATAGCTTTAGCCTGGCTTGGCAAGAATACGTCGCTCGATGAAGCTGGTGTCGGTCTCTCCACGGCGGAACTCCGGATCTGACAAGGTGCGCAGGTGGAAACCGATGGTCGTCTTCAGGCCGTCTATCTTCATGCCCCGAAGTGTGGCTTCCATGCGGGCAAGGCAGGCGGGCCGATCCTCGGCCCAACAGATGAGCTTGGCGATCATCGGGTCGTAATGGGGCGAAACCTCGCACCCTGCAGCGACCCCAGTGTCCAGACGGATCCCGGGACCCGCCGGCATAGACCAACTCCTGATGGAGCCCGGAGAAGGCTTGAAGCCGTCGTCACCATCGGCGGCCAGCAACCGGCACTCGATGGCATGACCGTTGAACCAGATCTTGCCCTGCTCGCAGGTCATCTTCTCGCCGGCAGCGATACGGATCTGCTCCCGAACGATGTCCACGCCGGTGAGCATCTCAGTAACGGGATGCTCGACCTGAACCCGCGTGTTCATCTCCATGAAGTAGAACCGGCCGCGCTTGTCCATGAGGAACTCCACCGTACCGGCATTGCGGTAGCCCACGGTGGTAGCGGCCTTCACCGCCGCCTCCCCTAGTTTGCGGCGCTGGGAGTTGTTGACGGCCGGTGAGGGCGCTTCCTCAATCAGCTTCTGCTTTCGGTGCTGGATCGAGCACTCACGCTCGCCCAGGTGCACGCAGTTGCCGTGGTTGTCTGCCAGCACCTGCACCTCGATGTGGCGCGGGCCCAACAGCAGCTTCTCAATATACACATCGCCGTTGCCGAAGGCCGCCCGGGCTTCGCTGCGTGCCTGCTCCAGGGCTGCCGGCAACTCGTCGGGGTTCTTGACCTCACGAATGCCCCTGCCGCCACCACCCAGCGCCGCCTTGATCATCACCGGGTAGCCAAGCTCCTCGGCAATAGCCCGCGCTTCGCGAGCATCACCGACAGGCTCCTGCGTCCCGGGGATGACGGGCACACCGGCGTCGTGCATCGTGCGCCGGGCCTCGCTCTTATTGCCCATGCGGGCAATGACGTGTGAGGGCGGCCCGATGAAGGTGACGCCGCTGGCTTCACAGACCTCGGCGAAGTTCGCGTTCTCCGATAGGAATCCGTAGCCGGGATGGATGGCCTGCGCGCCGGTGAGACGAGCAGCGCTGAGGATGTTGGCGACGTTCAGGTAGCTGTCGCGAGGGCTCGCAGGACCGATGCAGACGGCTTCATCGGCCATGCGGACATGAAGGGCCTCTGCGTCGGCCTCCGAGTAGACCGCAACCGTGGCGATCTTGAGTTCGCGACACGCCTGGAACACCCGGCAGGCGATCTCTCCACGATTGGCGACCAGGACCTTCTCAAACATTTACGTCTCCTGCCAAAGGACGCGAGTTGAGGTACTCCAGTTACCGCGATCTGCAGCGGTCGCATAGCCGTCGGGTCGCACGAGGTCACTGCGGCATGGTCTGAGGGACACGCTGCCAAGGGCCGTTGTTGTCACCGGCTGGTTGTGCATGGAGGTTCCTTCAGGTCAGAACTTCTCGTGCCCCGGCGTCGTGCACTTGACGGTTCCCGTCTGCGGATCATACACGTAAGGCTTGTCGCTGACCGGACAGCGGTTGAGGGCAGCTCGTGGATCAAGCGCCTTCGGATACCCGCCCTTGTCCGCCACTTCCATCTGGATCATGGCCCGGAGCTGGTTGAGATTGTTGACGCATTCGACGCCATGCGCCTTCTCAAGAGCCTGCGCGGGTGTGGTCTTCTTGTGGCCCTTGCCGGCCTTCCCGCTTCCACCCAGGTACACCCCGGCGAGGATGGCGATGATCGCCACCACAATGAGTAACTCTATCAGAAGGGAGCCACGCCGACGCTTCATACCTGTCACCTGATGACAGGGGGCTATCAGCCGCGCAGACGGCGCAAGCGGATCAGCGGCGTCCCATAGCCGACCGGGGCGCCGTCCTCAGCCATGAACTCGATGACCTCGCCTTCGCCACTGCACGGGACACCGGTGTTCTTGCCCAGGGCCTCGATGGTAGCCACGACATCGCCCTCGGCCACCTGGTCACCGATCTTCACCAGCGGCGGCTGGCCCGGTCCCTTCCCGTGGTAGAAACGCCCCACGAGACGAGCCCGCACAAGCAGGTCATCGGCCGCCACACCTGGGGCGGTGATGAACTCCTGCGTCGCCCTCGGACCTGCGGAGGCAACCAGCCGTGTGACGACCGGTGGTGCCAGATCGCGCTTGACACGGATGAAGGAGGCACCCTCACGCACGGCTAGCTCGGCCGAGGTCGAGTTGCGCAGCCATCGGATGACCTGCTGGATCCGCTCCCTGTCGATCATGCTCGTTCCACGTATTCCCCACTGCGCGTATCGACCTTGATCTTCTCGCCCTGCTGCACGAACAAGGGCACGGTGACGGTCGCGCCACCTTCGACAACTGCCGGCTTGGTGCCGCCGGTGGCCGTGTCGCCACGGAGGCCGGGATCGGTCTCGGTGACCTCACGGATCAGAGTGTTGGCGACCTCGATGCCGATCAGTTCGCCCTCGTAGGTGATGATCTGGACGTCTTCGCCTTCTTTGAGCCACTTGGCCAGCTCGCCGACCTGTTCGTCGGTCAGCTCGGTCTGCTCGTAGGACTCGTTGTCCATGAAGTAGTACGTGCTGCCGTCGGTGTACAGGAACTGGTTGGTGGTGCGGTCCACGCGGGCCCGCTCAACCTTCTCGCCGGAGCGGAAGGTCTTCTGGAAGACATTGCCGGTGCGGATGTCCCGCAGCTTGGTGCGGACGACCGCCTGCCCCTTGCCCGGCTTGTAGAATTCGCTAGACACAATCTGGTAGACGTGACCGTCAAGCTCGATGGTCATGCCCGTCTTGAAGTCACTTGTAGGAATCAAGCCCCATTCACCCCTTGGCGAAAGCTCAGCTAAACCGGCGCTGAGTCTACAAGATAGCAGGTCAAAAGTCAAAAACCGCAGGGAGCCAGGAGGAGGGCGAAAAGGGGTGCCGCCGTGGCCGCGGATCGAGCGGCGATCCACGCCCAGTTCTCGCGGGGAGGTTGGGGCAAGGAGGGCAGGTGCAGAGCCCTGCCCTCCACGAGGCTGCAGTTAGGACTCCATGCCCGGGATGAACCAGTCTTCCTTCGGGAGGTCAAGGAAGACGACCTGGGTGACGCCCCTGGGCACACCCACCTCCTGCATGGCCTTCTCAATCGCGTCGGCCACCTGCTTCTTCTGGTCCGCTGAACGACCCTTGTACCATTTCACTTCAACCATCGGCATGGCGTATCGCTCCTTTGCACAACGCCGTCGACCTAGCGGAGCACCGGTGCCTTCTGACCGGTGTCTCCCGAGCGCCAGGCGGCCTCCGTGAGTTGAATGACCCGCAAACCGCACTCCGGCGGTGTCTGGATCTCCTCTTTGCCCTGGATGGCGGCGATGAAGTTCTGGTCCGGCGACCAGGTCCGTCCAAGGTCCTCGCCGGTGATGACCTGCTTCTCGTTGCCCTCCCATCGCCAGACCTCGTTGCCGCGGATCGCCAGGGTCCCCTCCTCACACCACAGGTTGATGTCCTCAAGCATGCCGCCCACCGCATGGCCGACTACGGAGAAGTTGGCCAGCGCGCCACCATCGAACTTGACGCTCATAGCGGTGAGGATGTCGATCTCGGCGCCCTTGTTGTCGATGAAGGCGAAGACCTCGGCGGGCTGCAGGTCGGTCATCCACAGGATGATGTCCAGCAGGTGGCTGCCGGAATCATTGAGCTGGCCGCCGCCGGAGAGCGCCTTCTTGGAGCGCCAGGTGCCCCGGGGGACCTGGCCCCGGTACCAGTTCTGCGACTGCAGGCACGAGATGAAGTGGCAGGCGCCGATCGCACCCGAGGCGATGACTTCGCGGCAGTAGCGGTAGGGCGCCTGGGTGTGCCGCTGGTACGAGACCCCGACGACCAGGTCGGTCTCCTCCGTGCGTGCCACGATCTCCTTGGCCTGGCCGACTTCGCAAACCATGGGCTTCTCGGTCAGCACGTGCAGACCGCGGTCGAGGGAGGCCATGATCTGCTCGAAGTGGCTGGTGTGCGGGGTCGAGATCTCCACGGCGTCCAGTTCGACCTCGGCCAGCAGCTTGCGGTAGTCGCCGAACTGCGGCACCTTGGCCAACTGTGGGTACTTCTCAACACTGGCGGCCAGGGACGTCTCCGCTGTATCGCACAGGGCAACGACCTTCACACCCTCCATACTGAGCAGTCTGCCCATATGACCGCGGGCATTGCCGCCGCAGCCGATCATCCCAACGCGAATCGTATCAGAAGCCATCTTGATGGAACCTACCTTCCTCAGGTGTGGTGTGCGCGAAGGGCTCAATCCCGGCGCACGCCTGGGAGCGTATGCGGCTGTATTCCCCCATGCGCGGAGGGGCACCTTCCAGGGCTCCAGATAGGCGTTCCGGAAGCCTGCAAAAGGGGAGCTTGACGGCCGCGAGGAGGACCGTCAAGGACCCGATCAGACGGGCGTGGGATGGGCCCCTCGACAGTGCAGGTTTGGGCGAGAGAAGTTGCACGGATTCGCGCGATTCCGGGGCCCTGCGACCGAGCCGCAAAGGCCGGGTTTCCTTGACGATTCGGCCAGATTCTGGTATACTCTTGGGTGTCGAAAAGGGTCCGCCTGGAAAGCCGTAGCAGAGGAATCACGAGGGGTGTACAAGGGGCTGAGTGGCGAGGGTTGTGGAGACGGTGTACCGGCCCCGTTGTCCCTCCGATCGAAGCAGAGATGGCAGGCGCACGCGGAACCCTTCCGCCTCCAAGGTCGCCCCACCGCGCCCCGCCTGCACCTCGATAGCGCCAGAAACGATCTCGTGTTTGTGTGCCGGAATGCCGGCAGGTTGGTGAGCGAGTGCAGGAACAGCGGCGCGCGAGCGTGCGTCGCGTAGTCTTCCTGAGCCGCGTGGCGAGGTGGCTGTGTGACCGGCGCCAGGCCTCTCTGACCCGTCCGGTGGTGGTTTTCGGCACCGACGGACGGCTCGATTGCCTGCGTAGCCCCCGTTGTAAAGGAGAAACCCCGATGCCCAGTCCTAGGTACGATGCCGCCCAAATCCGTGTCCTGAAGGGCTTGGAGGCAGTCCGCCGCCGGCCGGCCATGTACATCGGCTCGACCAGCGCCCGCGGTCTGCACCATATCCTGTATGAGGTCGTCGACAACAGCATCGACGAGGTGTTCGCAGGGGTCTGCGACATCATCACCGTACGCCTGCTGCCTGACGGCTGCGCGGAAGTGGAGGACAATGGTCGCGGCATCCCCGTGGACATGCATCCCACAGAGAAGCGCCCGGCACTCGAAGTCATCATGACCGTCCTGCACGCCGGCGGCAAGTTCGATGGCGGCGCCTACAAGGTCTCGGGCGGCCTGCACGGTGTGGGCGTCTCCTGCACCAACGCCCTCTCCGAGTGGTGCGAGGTGGAAGTCGCCCGTGAGGGCGAGCTCTACTACCAAAAGTACGCGCGCGGCAATCCGATAGCCCCCATGGAGAAGCGCGGCCAAAGTGCCAAGCAGCACGGCACCCGCACCTGCTTCAAGCCCGACTCCCAGATCTTCGAAGAGCTCGAGTTCGACTTCGATACGGTCGCCAAGCGCCTGCGCGAGCTCGCCTTTCTCAACGGCGGCGTCAAGATCATCTTCCGTGATGAGCGCCCCGGCAAGGAGCGCGAGGAAATCCTCCATCACGAGGGTGGCCTGACCGCCTACGCCGAGTACCTCAACGTCGGCAAGGACACCATCCACAAACCGATCCACTTCCGCCAGGAGCGCGACGGCACGGACGTTGAGATCTGTATGCAATACAACGACGGGGTGTACGAGAACATCGTCTCCTACGTCAACGCCATTCACACCATCGAAGGCGGCACTCACCTCTCAGGCTTCAAGACCGCTCTGACGCGCGTCATCAACAACTACGCCTTCAGCACGGGACTGCGCAAGGAAAAGGAGCGCAACCTCACCGGAGACGAAGTTCGCGAGGGCCTGACCTGCATCATCAGCACCAAGGTGCTGCAGCCGCAGTTCGAGGGACAGACGAAAAGCAAGCTGGGCAACAGCGAGGTCGAGGGGATCGTCAACTCCGTCTGCTACGAGGCCCTGACAACCTTCTTCGAGGAAAACCCGACTGTTGCGAAGCGGATCGTTAGCAAGGGCTCGACGGCAGCGAGGGCCAATGACGCAGCCCGACGAGCCGCTGAGGCAACCCGCAAGACGGCGCTTTCCTCCGGCGGTCTGCCTGGGAAGCTGGCAGACTGCTCGAGCCGCAAGCCGGAGGAGTGCGAGCTGTTCATCGTTGAGGGAGACTCGGCCGGCGGCAACGCCAAGCAGGCACGGGACAGCAAGAACCAGGCGATCCTGCCCCTGCGCGGTGTTATCCTCAACGTCGAGCGCTACCGTCTCGACAGGATCCTCGACAACTACGAGATCCGCGCCATGATCACCGCCCTGGGGACCGGCATCAATATCGCACCCGCCGGGAACGGCAACGGCAACGGGAACGACCATGAGAACGGCAATGGCGGAAGCGGCAACGGCAGCGATGAGGGCCCGACCAGCAAGTTCGACCTCAGCAAGCTGCGGTACCACCGGATTGTCATCATGGCCGATGCGGACGTCGACGGCTCCCACATCCGCACCCTGATCCTGACCTTCTTCTTCCGCTACATGGAGCCGCTGATCCGCGAGGGCCACGTGTACATTGCCCAGCCGCCGCTGTTCCGCATCAAGACGGGCAAGGACACCTACTACGCGCTGGACGAGGCCGACCTGGAGACGCTGCTCGCCAAGATCTCGCGGCGCAGCATCATGGTGAACCGGTTCAAGGGTCTGTCCGAGATGGACGCGCACGACTTGGCAGAGACGACGATGTCGCCGGAGAACCGGATTCTGCGCCAAGTGACGCTGGAGGAGGCGGAGGAGGCGGACCGTATCATCTCGATCCTGATGGGCGACAGCGTCCAGCCGCGCCGCAACTTCATCGTAGAGCACGCCAAGGAGACGCAGAACCTGGACCTGTGGGCCTAGGGCGAGGCGGTCTGGTCCTTGACACGCCGTACCCATAATGGGTACGATCATACCCACTATGGGTACGTTATGTTTGCGTGAACCTCTCGGTGAAGCACTGTTCGGCAAGGTGCGCCGCTCGGTCTTGGGCCTGCTGTACGGCCAGACAGAGGGTCCCCTGCATGTGAGCGAAATAGTGCGGCGCGTGGGTGCGGGGCGAGGCGCCGTTCAGCGCGAACTGACGAATCTGGCGGCAGCGGGCCTGTTGGTTCGAAGTGACCGCGGCAACCTGACGCTGTACGAAGCGAACGCGGACTGCCCGATCTACGCCGAGCTCCGGGCTCTGATGGTGAAGACAGCCGGTGTGCTGGCGGTGTTGCAGGAAGCCCTGCAGCCGCTGAGCGAGGCCATTGCCGTCGCCTTCGTGTACGGGTCGGTTGCCGCAGGGACACAGACCGCGAACAGCGATGTCGATCTGCTTGTGGTTGGAGATGTGAGCTTCGGGCAGGTGGTGGCTTGCCTGGGACCGGCGCAGGGGCAACTTGGCCGAGAGGTCAACCCAACGGTGTACCAGAGGGAGGAGTTCGGCAGGGAGCTTGCGGCGCAAACTCACTTCCTTCGAGCGGTGATGACGGGGCCAAGGTTCTACGTCCTTGGGGGAGACGATGAGCTTAGTCGATTGGCGGGCGCAGGGGCACCTGCGCGAACACCGGACAAGCCCGCAGGAGATTGACGAACTGCTGAGAGCAGTCGATCGGGACCTGCAGGACTGCAAGACGGCGGGCCTAAGTGCGGACTGGCGACTGGCCATCGCGCACAACGCGGCTCGCGGGTTGGCAACGGCGGCCCTCGCAGCCGAAGGCTATCGTCCCGGCCGTGAGGCACATCACTATTGGGTACTCCAGTCCCTCAGTCTCACCCTGGGTCTCGAGCCAGAAGTGGTCGCCGAACTGGATGCCTTCCGGAAGAAGCGAAACCTGGGCGAGTACGAGCGAGCCGGAGCGGTATCGGACTCTGAGGTTGATCGAGCAGTCGAACTGGCCCTTCGTTTGAGGGAGCAGACGGTGGAGTGGCTACGCGCCAAGCGCCCTGATCTGCTGTCGGAGCCTTAAGGCTCGTGGAAGCCTTTGTAGCACTCGGGCCTGGAATGGCTGAGTACACTTGGCCCCGAGGCCGGTCCGACCAGCCGTAACGACATGGGCGCGGTGTATGGCGTCCTGATGAGTCGGGGAGCAACATGCCTGAAGAAAACGACAACCTTGCCGGAAGAATCGCGCCCATCTCCCTCGAAGAGGAGATGGCGACCTCC
>JBDKVB010000018.1 GCA_039679385.1 Armatimonadia bacterium
CACGGGCTCTTCGACAGGGACTTCGAGTTCCTCAGCCTCGAAGAGGAGCGCGACGAGCAGCGCGGCTTCTGGCACGCCCTGCTAAGGCGCTGGTAGCATGCTCGTCGCTGGGAGGCCGATGATTGGCCCGGCTCGAAAGCAGGAGTCAGACCGGGAGGAGGCATATTAGTGAGTGGCGAGGGACCATTCCCGCGCCGGTGAGACAAGAGCCCCTTCGCGTGGAGGAGCAGTCTGCCATGACGCACGCCACTCTTGCCTGGCCAGGTGTGCTGCTGCTGGTCTGTGTGCTGGCCTGTCTGCCGGCCTGCGGGCAGATCAACTCGCAAATGAGTCGCCCCGAGATCGCTGCCCGCGTGAGGCAGTTCGATGCGAACAAGGACGGGCAGGTCACCCGCGAGGAGTTCAGAGGACCCGAGAACGTATTCCGCTTCATCGACCGCAATGGCGATGGTGTGATCACCGCCGAGGAGCTCACCGCCTTCGTGAACGCGGCACCGCAACAGGGAGCGGCCGGAGCGCAGACAGCCGGCGCTCCCGTCGGTAGCATCCCCGTCGACGTGAAGCCCCTGTCGGCGATGTCGGCCACCGATCGCTACAAGGGTGAAGACGGCGGCCTCTACGGTCAGGGCCAGAACACTCCGCCTCCGGCGCACCTGCAGGCAGCGCTCGACCAGGCCCGACAGATCCAGCCTCTCGACGGCGACGGCAACCCCTCGCCCCAGGGCAAGATCGGTTTCATCTCCTTCGGCATGTCGAACACGACGCAGGAGTTCCAGGTCTTCCTGCACGACGTGGCCCCGCTGAAGCTCTCCCCGAACCTGGTCATCGTCGACGGTGCGCAGGGCGGCATGGAGGCTACCGCCTGGGCCAAGGAGACCAAATCGCAGCAGGGCCGCGGTCCGACGGCCTGGGAGGAGCTTGCGAACCGGCTCCACGCGCGCGACCTCTCCGCCCGGCAGGTGCAGGTGGTCTGGATGAAGCTCGCGGTCGCCGGACCGGCTCGCGACGGTGCGTATCCGGCGCATGTGCAGAGGTTCCGGGAGCTCGTCACCACTTGCCTGCAGAAGCTCAAGTCGCGCTACCCCAGCGTCCGCCTCGTCTATCTCTCGAACCGCATCTACGCCGGCTATGCAACGACTGAGCTCAACCCGGAGCCCTATGCCTACGAGTATGCCTTCGGGTTGCGCCAACTGATTCTGGATCAGATCGCGGGGAAGCCCGAGCTGAACTACGACCCGGCGAAGGGCGAGGCGAAGTCGGCGCTGCTCATGTGGGGCCCGGATCTGTGGGCCAACGGCGCCACCCCTCGTGCCGATGGTCTCGCCTGGCAGAAGGAGGACCTTGGCCCCGACGGCACACACCCCTCGCTCTCGGGGCGGGAGAAAGTCGCTCAGTTGCTCTTGCGGTTCCTGCGAACCGAACCCACGGCCAGGCTATGGTTCGTCGAACAGCCCTAGCGGCTGTGCGGCTGGTGTTGCGGGGAGATCAGGTCGCGACCGAATTCCAACCATCCGACACGCCCAGAAGGAGGCCCTTGATGCTGCGCTACCTGTTGGTGATGGTGTCGCTTGTGGCTGTCTCCGCCGCCGTCGCTGCACCGACCGTCATTGTGAACGGTGAGACCGTGAATCTGTCCGTCATTGACCGTGATGGGAAAGCCTTCATCGATATCGTGGCCCTCATGCAACTGCTCGGCGGCAAGGCGACGTACAACGCTACGGCAGGCAAGCTCTACATCAACAGCACTACCGGCACGGGCACCACTGCACCTCCGAAGTCCGGCGACTTTGGCACCCCACAGCTTGCCGGCGACAATGGCCAGATCGGCCAGGTCTATACGCTGCGCAATAGCAACCCCATCTACTTCCGCCTCAACTCCGTCGCCTACTCCGTGTCGCAGTTGCGCTTCGGCAAGCTCATCGTGATCCCGGAGGCGGACGAAAAGCTGCTGGTGCTGCACTACAGCCTGCAGAACCCGCAGAAGATAGAAGCGCTGGTTCGCTTCGACACGCTGAAGTTCACGGCGGTCGACCAGATGAACGTGAACCATGACGGCAAGGGCTGGGTCGGCGATGAGCAGACCCAGGGCGAACTGGGCATGAAGCTGAAGCCCGCGCAGCGCATCGAGGCCTACGCCTGCATTGTCGTGCCGGCCAAGGGCGTGATCCCCAAGCTGATGGTGATGCCGCCCAACGCGAACGACGGGCCGATTCTGCGCTACGACCTGCGCGACAAGGTCACGGCTCTGCCCGCACCCTTCGCCGATCCTGCTGATCCGACCGGAGCGACGGCGCTGACGGTTGTCCCGGCTCAGGCGAACGCGACCTATCCCTTCAAGAACTTCGACGTGAAGGTCGAGAAGTGGGAGACGGTGACGACCGCCCTGGATGGTCCTGCTCCGCAGAACGGTGAGAGCTACTTCGTGGTTACGCTGTCTTGCACCAACAAGACGGGTAACGATGCGGTGTTGCGTTTCGACACCTTCATAGCGACGCTGACCGACGCCGGCGGGCTGCAGTTCAAGCTGCACCGGGACATACTCGCTGCCACGTCGAACGCTTCCTTCAGTCAGCGCGTGGCGCCGGAGACGACGGCTCGCATTCGGCTGTACTTCACTGTGCCGAAGGACGCCAAGCCGGATACCTTCACGATCAAGGAAGGCACCAGCCGCAGCTATGCCTACGACGTCTCGAACCAGGAGTAGCTCTTAGTGACCCCGACGGGCCCCCGCAAGAGAGGGCACACCGGTAGGAGGTGGGAGGGATGGTCGAGTACCGGAGGATGCGTGAGGGACTGGTCCTGACCTCCTGTCTCCACGGGGGCCCGATCAAACTATCGGAGGTCGCCCAGGCCGAGACTCACCCGTCCTGGCTGGAGAGAACCGCCGACCTGCCGGTGGGCACTGTGGCACGGCTGCTCACGGCACTCTGCCGGGAGTACGGCTCCTGTGGCGTCATGGCCATCGACGGCGACGCGGTCATCGGCAAGGTGAGGTTCGCTCCCGCCGGTCTGGGCGACTCCATCCCGGAGTGCTGCCAGCAGTATCCCGAAGCAATGGCCGCCTTCGACCCGAGTCGGCTGCCGGCTCTCGATACATTGCGTCCGAGGTCGCTGCGCCTGTGGTGTCTGCAGGTCGTCGACGACGACCGGTACCGTCGGCAGGGCATCGCGACGACCATGATGAAGCAGACCCTTGCCTGGGCTCGCGAGGCGGGATGGGTGACAATCGAGGCCTGTGCCATCGTCGAGGTGCCGCCGCTCCTGAACTGGACGGGGCTCTTCAGCCTCGGGGCATACCGGCGTCTGGGGTTCAGGGTCACGGGCTCGAGGGTCAGCCCGGAGTTACTGGAGGCCGTGCGTCACATGCGCCTCGGCGGCCATGGGGAGAAGGTCAAGGAGCAGTGGCAGGCCTTCGCGCACCTCTCGGACGAAGAGGCAGCCACCCTGTGGGACGTGGTGCTTGATCTGAAGGAGCCACCCGTCGAGTCCTGAGAGTGGCGGGTGGCTCCCTGACTGATGGCATCGTGTCCTGTCGAACCGGGCTAGAGTCCCAGTACCGGCCGCAGGGCGTCGGTGAACACCTTGGCCTGGTACGTGAAGCCCAGGTCGGTGGCGTGGCAGCCGTCGACCGTTCCCTCATCGTCGGGCCCCATCATGCCCTCGGCGGAGACGAAGTAGAGGTTCGTCACGCCCTCCTTCTGGAGCTGCGCGAAGATGTCGCGCAGGATCAGGCCCTTGGCGGTCGGGACCTTGCGGATGGAGCAGTCCTCCGCAAGGAGGATCGGCGTATCAGGACGAGCCGCCCGGAGCTTGCGCACGAAGGGTGCGATGCGCTCCTTCACGAGGTCCGGCGACATGTTCCACAGCGCATCGAGGACGTAGACCGAGGCGTCGATCTCGCCCAGGAGGTCGGCCATCTCCGGCTCACTCTGGCCATTGCCCGAGAAGCCGAGGTTGATGGTCGGTACGCCGAGCTTGCGGCCGACGATGTTGGTGTAGGCCATGCCCGGTCGCGAGGCGCAACCGCCCTGGGTGATCGAGGTGCCGTAGAAGACCACCGGCTTGCCCCGCACTGGCGCCGGCGTCACTGTCTGCCCGGCCGGAACGCCGATCTGCACTGACTTGGTGGTGTTGTAGAGCCCCAGGTACAGGCACAGCTCGGGCGCCTTGCCGGGGCTGAAGGTGGCCTCGTTGGCCGGAGCGATCGGTCGGCCGTTGGCTACGAAGCGCCAGCCGGTATCGGTCTTCGCGTAGAGGTCGACTCCGCTCACACCGGTCGCGGGCATGTGCGGCATCGCCAGACCGCCGGTGACCTCCCACTTGACGTGCAGCGTCTCGGCCGTGGTCTGGAAGCGGACGCACAGGCCGGCGCTGTTCCGGCTCAGGTTCCAGACGGGCTCGCGAACGACGCCCTTCGCCTTGGCGGGCAGGCGGTCGTAGAAGGCCTCGGTAGCGGTCCAGCCCTTGCCCTCGACCGTCAGCGTCTGGGCATCCACCCAGGTAAGCTCGGGCTCAGCGGCCTCGGTCGGCTCAGGAACGAGCCAGAGTAGACAGACGACAGCGGCTATCGGCAGTACAGGCAACCACGTCACGGCGAGTCCTCCAGGCACGGCCAATCACCTCATTCATGGCGGCATCACGCGCGCGGCCTATTCGATGTCGGGCGCCGCCAGACCTCTGTCTGTCGGGCAGGCACGGAGGTCGCTGCACCGCGCAGGCCGAAACACTCCTGGTCGTCGCTGGGCTACCACGGCGGCAAAACGGGACAAGGGGACACACAACATGCTCAGGCTACCGGCTACAGACAGACGCAAGTGCAGGCGATCGGCGGACTGGAGGTGCCTGACCTTCGTGCTGCTGTGCCTTGTCCTGGGAGGAGCACAAGCAATGGACGAGACCGCCCTGATCACACTTCGCGACGGGTTCGAGGCGCGTCGCGATGCCGCCTTTGAAAGCGCGCGAGGAAGACCGCTGAAGATGCGAGCGATCCAGCCGCCGATCGATCCTGGCCGCGGAGTCTTCGCCCGCGACTTCTCCTACGCGATCGTCGACTTCTCCCTGCGGGCCTTCTGGAACAACGAGCAGACGACCGAAGCTGCCGACGCCCTGCGCCAGTATGCAGACTTCTACCTTGGCAATCGCGGCGCTCGGAACGACCGCGACAGCTTCTACTGGGACGCCGATGTGCTCTGCCGCGTCCTGGAGTTCTTCGGCAGCCACGGTAGCATCGCACCCGGACGGCTGCCGCGAGAGGTGGAGCAGCGACTGCTGGAGATGATGTGGGTCTACGCGCGGGAGAATTCGCGAGTGGACGACCGCCAGGCGGTTCTCGACACCTATGCGACGTGGAAGTGGGGCGACCAGGAGAAGCTCGGGTTCCCACCTCTGCCGGCCTCCGCGGAGATCACCAACTCACGAACCTGGGACGTACTCGAGTCGGAGAACCACCACCTGCAGAAGTTCACGACGCTGTGGCACTTCAGCAAGCTCCTCGCGGCGGACCCCGAATACCGCGACCGAGCCTACGACGACGGCCACACGGCCGCCGAGCATGAAGCGGCCTGGACCGCCTTTGCGATGGAGTACTTCGCGGAGCGCGCTCGCAAGGGGCTGTTCGTCGAGGCTGCGAACTGCGGCTATGGAGTTCACTCGCTGAAGGGGATCTACAACCTGTATGACTTCGGCAGCGGACCTCTGCGGAAGCGTGCCGGAGCCTTCCTCGACCTGTACTACGCGACCTGGGCGCAGGAGCAACTTGGTCGCGTTCGTGGCGGCGGCAAGAGTCGTGTGTACCCCAGTGGCATGGACCGGCAGGGCGAGGGCGAGGTCGGCACCTTCATGTACCTGTACCTCAACTGGGGTGACAAGCGTGCACCCGGCGGCGCCTTTGGTACGGTCGCAACGAGCAGCTACCGCCTGCCCCTCGTGGTGATGGACCTGGCGCTTGATGCGGACGGACGCGGTGTCTACGAGATTCGTGACCGCTGCCCCGGGCTGGCTGTGGACGGTCAGCGCAATCCTCCCGGCTACCGCGTGCGCCAGGATAAGGGAGGCATCCTGCGCTACGCCTACGCAACTCCGGACTTCATCCTCGGGCTCGGGATGACGGAGGGGGACACGCTGACAGACTGGACGCTCATCAGCGCGCAGAACACCTGGCGTGGTGCGATCTTCGCGGGCAACCGCGACGCACGAATCGTCCCGCAGGCTCGGCCGAACAAGAATGGCAACACCTACAACCAGCAGTGGGGAGTGCAGCGTGAGGGCGCCCTGATCACCTGCCAGCTTCCGCGGACGATGACCGGCGGGTGCACAGGTGAGATGCGGGTCTGGGTCAGCCGTCGTGGGCTGACCAACCGCAGCGACGACGCGCCCAGTGGGTGGGCCTTCGTTGAGGCTCCCGGAGCCTATGTCGCACTGCGGCCGGCTCGTGGCGGCTATAGCTGGGCAGCCAGCGACGATAACGTCAAGGACGGCGACTGGATGGTGCTCGAGGACGGCTTCGCACCGGTGATCCTGGAGGTCGCCCGCAAGAGCGAGGTGGCCGACTTCGCCGCCTTCCGCAGCGCCGTCGCCGCCTGTCAGCCAGCCTGGAACGGTCCGACGATGACCTATAAGAGCAGGTCGGGACACACCTTCACCTTCACTCCGGACACCACGGCGCAGCCGACGATTGATGGCCAGCGGGTAGAGCTGACTCCGGCGAAGGTCTTCGACAGTCCCTTCGTGCAATCGGACTGGAACAGCGGGAAGGTGAGGGTCCAGAAGGGCGACCGGAAGCTAGAGCTGGACTTCAATTCGTAAGCGGCTGAACGACGGAGCGCTACGGAGACATGACTCAGCCGGGCCGCCTCGTGGACCGTCACTTCCCTCTCCAGACGGTTGCCGAGGCGGTCCCTTCATATCTGCGGCTCGTGCCCTGTCTGAAGGTCCAGGCAGAAGGTTGGGGTGGTCTGGAAGAAGCGCGACAGGCGCAGCGCTGTGTCTGCTGTCACGGACGCGTCCCTCTTGGCTCTCTGAACACCGATGGCGCCTTCCGCGTCCTTCTTGGCAACGCGACGAGGAGGATGATCGGAATGGAGTCTCTGCATGGACCGCGCAGCCTCACCCCTGCAAGTCTGGCGTACGCCATGATCCTCTCGGTACTCCTGGCCAGTGGTTGCCTCGCCGCACCCGGTCAGGGCCCCGGAGGCGACAAGGCCCGGCCACCCCGGGACCAGCCTCAGGCGAACCGAACCTATGACATGTCGCAGACCCTCTCCCAGGGCGCACAGCTCCACACCATCGCCTTCAGCGGTTTCGCCTTCCTCACCGGCAGCCTCGGAGCTGACTCCTTCTTTCCACCGGGCAAGGTCGCCGACTGGTGGGGTTTCCAGTACCTGCGGGACAATGACCCCAGCCATCTCGGCCACAACACGGACTTCCTCACCAAGGCCGCCTACAACCTGCTGCACGTGCTGACCGATGAACAGCGTGCGCAGTTGGTGGCGCTGGCGAAGCAGCAAGTCCAGCCCATCAACGACTACGCCCTTCACCGCTTTCCGCTGATGCAGGCCTTCCGGCGACAGTTGGCCGGTGACATCCCGGCCGGCTCGCTGGGCCTGAACAAAGACGCGGTCCTCGCCTACTCGGCCGCGCTGTACAAGCTTGATGGAGAGATGAGCCTGCAGCGGGCGGAAGTCATGGGCAAGATCCTGCATGATCTGAACGCCGAGCAGCGCGCCTACCTGGACAAGCTCAAGGGCACCGGCATGGCGACGTGGCCGAACCTGCCCGAGCCCCTGGATCGCCGCAGCCTTCCCCACGATGTGCATGTGGCGGTGATGACCTACGCCGGCGACATGTTCAGTTGGTACGTGGGCAACCTCGAGTCCGACGTGTACTTCTGCCCCGAGCGCCAGGGAACATACTTCGGCGGTTTCTACCTGAAGGACGCCCCGGCAATGGGCAACCCCAACTACACGATCAGCGACCACCTGACCGGCGATGTGGGCGCGAACATGGTCTCCCTGCTGAGCCCCGCGCAGGCCCAGAAGATCACCAGTCTGGTCCCTGCGCAGTTGCCGCTCCTGCAGGAGATCACCACCGTGCGCCGTGCGATCGCTACCCAGCTTCGCCGCTACCTTGCAGGAGAAGCGGCGGACAAGACCGAGGTCATGGCGCTGTCGGAAAAGTACGGCCGACTCGACGGCGAGATCATCTACGGTGATGCCATGGCCTTCGCCGAGGTGGGGCAGAGCCTGACCGCCGAGCAGAAAACGACGCTTGCGAAGATGCGGGAGCAGGTTGGCGTCGGGGTGCCGCAGGGCGCTTTCCTCTACTCAACGCCGGTGCAGATGCCGGCCATCCCGAACACCGACTTCCTGTTCGGAGTGAAGTGAGTCCTGGCTGCCTGCCCCTTCGGCCGGGGACCGCAGGGCGATGCCCGTCGCATCTACAACCTGGTACGTGCTGTGCGCGATACGCGGTGACCACTGCCCACCATGACCTGCCGTCGGAGGTGTCACGTGCGTCGCCTCCTGCTCGTCCTCTGGCTTCTGAGTACCGCCTGCTGCCTGGCTCACTCGGCCGATGTGGTCCTCGGACGACCGACGGCAGACTCCATCACGCTCAGCGTGCTTGCCGTTCAGGACGCGAGCGGCTGGGTGGAATACGGTAGGCAGGCCGGCACTTATGGCGACAGGACGCCGGCGCAGCAGTTTCCCGCCGGACAGCCGGTTGAGGTGCTGCTGAGTTCGCTGCAGCCAGACACCGGGTACTTCTTCCGCGTGCAACTGGGTACGGCAGCCCCGATCGAGGGCAGCTTCCACACGCAACGTCCGCCGGGCAGCACCTTCACCTTTGAGGTCCAGGGGGATTCGCACCCCGAGCGTCCGCAGATGTTCGACGACGGGCTGTACAGGCAGACGCTTCGCGCCGCGGCTGCGGATCGGCCTGACTTCTACGTGACGATCGGCGACGACTTCAGCGTGGACCGGTTTCGCAGCGTCACTGCCGCGCAGGTGGAGGAGGTCTACCGCGCTCAGCGCGGGTTCCTGAGCCTCGTCGGCGCGCCGCTGTTCCTCGTCAACGGTAACCACGAGCAGGCCGCCTTGTGCAACCTCGACGGCACCCCGAACAACGTGGCGGTCTGGGCCGGGAGCTTCCGCAACAAGTACTTCCCCGAGCCTGCACCCGACGGCTTCTACACCGGCGACGCGAGGCCCGTGGAAGGCGTTGGCCTGTTGAGGGATTACTATGCCTGGACCTGGGGCGATGCGCTCTTCGTCGTGCTTGATCCCTACTGGCACTCGCCGCAGCCTGTGGACAACCTCTTCGGCACCCGGGAGAAAGGGCCCCGGGACTTGTGGACGGTAACCCTTGGTGAGGACCAGTACCGGTGGTTCAAGCAAACGCTGCAGCAGAGTAAAGCGAGGTACAAGTTCGTCTTCGCCCATCATGTAAGCGGCACCGGTCGCGGAGGAATCGAGCAAGCGGGGCTCTACGAATGGGGCGGATTGAACAGGAGGGGCGTGTCGGAGTTCGCGCAGAGACGGCCCGGTTGGGAGGCGCCGATCCAGCAGTTGATGGCCGGGAACGGTGTGACCATCTTCTTCCAGGGTCATGATCATATCCTCGTGAAGCAGCAGCTCGACGGCGTCATCTACCAGACCTTACCGCTGCCGGCTGATCCCTACTACACTCTCTACAACCGTGACGCCTACCTGTCGGGCGATGCACTTCCGGGGTCTGGCCGCGTGCGGGTGACCGTTTCGCCTGCGAAGGTGACGGTGGCCTATGTGCGCTCCTATCTGCCGAAGGACGAGACAGCCGAGCACAAGGACGGTGAGGTGGCCTACAGCTATGAAGTGGTCCCTCCTCGTTAGGTGGAGCATGGCCGCCTGCTGTCTTCCTCTGGTGCTGCCGACGCAGGCGGTGTCACAGTCTGCCCCTACCCAGGCGGCAGGGACGCAGGCTCTTGCGCCCTGTTTCCGCACCGACGTGCCGGCCCATCCCTTCGACCTGATCCTGGGGCGGCCGACCAACACCTCGGTGACCGCCAGTGTGCTGTCCTACACGCAGGCTGAAGCGTACCTGGAAGGAGGGACGCGGCCCGGCAACTACACGGTGCACTCGCAGACTGTCCAGCTTCCGGCGGGCGAACCGGTCTCGATCGTGCTGCAGTCACTCCTGCCCGACACGGCGTACTACTATCGCCTGCAGCGCCGTGAGGGTGGAGGAGCCTTCGCAGCCAGCGACGAGTTCCACTTCCACACGCAACGTCCGCCGGGCAGCACCTTCACCTTCACCGTCATCGCCGACTCGCACCTCGACGAGCGCACGGACACAGCGCTGTACCAGACCACCTTGCGCAACGCCCTCGCCGAGGCGCCGGACTTTCACCTCGACCTCGGTGACACCTTCATGGCCGAGAAGGTCCGCGGTCTGGGAGAGGCGATCGCGCCGATGTACCTGGCGCAGCGCTACTACCTCGGTCTGCTGTGCCGCTGCGCGCCGCTGTTCTTCGTGACCGGGAACCACGACGAGGTCGTTGGAGGTCAGGACACGCAGGCGATCGAGCTGCGCCGGAAGCACCTGCCCAATCCGCTGCCGGACGGCTTCTACTCAGGCGACCGGAGCGCCGGGACCGCCAACTACTACGCCTGGACCTGGGGCGACGCGCTCTTCGTCGTGCTCGACCCCTTCACGTACTCCTCGGGGCGCATCAGGACGCCGCAGGAGAACTGGAATCGGACGCTGGGAGAGGCACAGTACCGGTGGCTGCAGCGGACCCTCGAGGCCAGCCAGGCACGCTACAAGTTCGTCTTCCTCCACAACCTCGTGGGAGGGCTGGACAAGGACGGTCGCGGCGGGGTTGAGGCTGCGCCCTACTTCGAGTGGGGCGGGCACAACCTTGACGGCTCGGACGGGTTTCCGGAGAGACGGCCCGGCTGGGAACTGCCGATTCACCAGTTGCTCGTGCGCCACAAGGTGACCGCGGTCTTTCATGGCCACGATCACTTCTACGCACGGCAGGAGCTCGACGGGATCGTGTACCAGGAAGTGCCGCAGCCGGGCTGGGTCGGTGGCGAACGGGTGAAGGAGGCTGCCGGCTACGGCTATCGGAGCGGTCAGATACTCCCCAGCTCCGGACATCTGCACGTGAAGGTCACACCTGGGGCGGCTACCATCGACTATGTGCGGTCTTACCTGCCGGCACAGGAGGCCCGCGGTCGCAAGAACGGTCTGGTTGCTGACTCCTGCCGCCTAACCCCGATACCGTGAGGTGTGCCGTCGCTCTGCAGTCGCTCAGGGCAGGTCGTAGACCACGAACACGCCATCGAGCGCCGGGACCGTCACCTGCGCGCCCACCTTCTCGCCGGAGAGGAGCAGCTTGCCCTCCCGGCCCTGGGCGCGGAGGGTCACCTCGACGGGCTTCAGGCTCCGGTTCGTGAGGCCCACCAGGAGCTTGCCCTTCCCGGCGAAGGCCCTGTGGAAGACCTCGGCAGGACCGCTGACCTCGACCAGCGAGTCGGCCCGTCGACCATCCCACACGATGTCCTGCGTCGCCTCCAGCAGACGCGCGAGCTCGGACAGCAGCGTGTAGTGCCGCCCGTCGAAGAAGGGCAGCATCCAGAAGTCCAGGCCACGCACGCCCTGGGCAAGATGGGTCTTCGCCTGCCAGCGCAGGTAGTCGGGGTTGGTGTAGGAGTCCAGGAATCCGGCGCCAAGGTTCAGACAGGGCGCCAGCGGCACGCCCTGGGGGTTGTCGACAGTCGCTTCCACGCGGTTGAAGGCCCAGGTCAGGCCAAAGGGCCGGCTCCAGGTGTCCTCGTCCTGTGGGTAGACGCCGTTGGCCATGCTCGCGTAGTCCAGGTGGCCGAGGAACTCGCGCAGGTCGTAGCCGTACTCGAGCTCTTCCTGCAGGCGGTCGCGGTAGGTCTGCTCCTGCGGCCCCGAGGCCTGGTGCTCGTACAGCGACATCGTGAACCACGAGAAGAGGCGTGCCTGCGGGTTGCCGGCCTTGATTGCCTCGCGAATCGCTGCAACGTGACGGCCGCCGTTCCAGACGTGGAAGTGCAGCCAGCGGTCATGCAGCGCCCCCTTCGGCAGCACGTCCTGCGGCCACTTCAGCCCCTCAGCGGGGAGCTTCTCGTGCTCGAGGAAGGCGGCCTTGCAGCGCGGGCAGAAGCACTGGTGATGGACGCCCTCGTGGTCGAGATCGAAGCCGTCCCAGCCCTCGTCCTTGAGGCGGCTGGTGATCGGCCCAAACACTTCCTCGACATGCTCGGCCGCGTAGGTCGGGCACCACTGGAAGGCGCTGCGTCGGCGATCACCGAGGACCGGCTTGCCGTCGGCGCCCTGGAGAGCCTTCGTCAGGTCGGTGGTGGCGCTCGGGTAGACGGTGGTGTCGTAGTTCCACATGCTCGCGAGGCTCACCAACATCCCCCGGGCACGCGCCTCGGGAATCTCGGCCGCCTCAGACAGGACCAGGCGCGACACACCCAGGGCCGCCATCTGCGCATCCGTGGACCTGCGGAGCTGCTCCTCCAGCGGCGTCTCCTCCTCGGCGGAGGCGGCGGTTACTGTTCGGTAGGCCCACACCCCCAGCATCGACCGCCGGGGTTGTGGTGCAGCAGGAGGTGTGGGCAGCACCGTCAGCGCCGCCGAGGTCAGTTCGCCCTCGCCGCCCTGAGACAGCGACTGCCAGTACATGCGGTAGACCCCGGGCGCGGTCTTGCACCGCAGATAGAGGGTCAGCGGGTGCCCGCCGAAGGTGTGCCATTGCGTCTCCGGGGCAACGGAAGCACTCTCGGGGAAGGTGAAGACATAGCGCGTGAGGGTCTGGCCGTCGCGCTGCTGTGTGCTGGTCTCAAGGCGGATCCGCTTGCTCCAGCCCTCGGCGTAGGGCAGGTAGGTCGTGACGAGCTCAACGCCGGCCGGGACCTCCAGCCTCAGTCCAAGCTGCACGGCACCGGCTGCGTCTTCATTGCGGGTGTAGAAGCTGACGCGGTGGAAGCAGTCCTGGCACAGAAACAGGCCCTTGCGCTCCTTGAGGTTCGGCGAGAAGTCCCACTGGAGTTTGCGTGCGTCATTGGGTGCGACCCGTGGTGTGCTCAGCGTGAGGGGCATGCGCTCGGCACCGATGAGTATCTGCGCGTCACGCAGCAGGGCTTCCTCGGCGGCGGCAACATGGGTGATGCGCACGGTGTTCTCGCCCGGCTTCACGAGCTTGCTGAGGTCGAAGAGGTAGCCAAGGCCTCCAAGCTCCTGGCGGTCGCCGGATTCGAAGGCCGGCTGCGCAGGCAAGGCAAAGGACTTCGGTGCGTAGACCTCGGTGCCCCGCTCCCAATACTCGGCCGCCTTGTTGACTGACGCCTCGCGCCCGAGCGGCTGACCGTTGAGGGTGAAGCGCAGGACGCCGCCCGAGTGACTCAGGGCGCGGTACCGCAGCATGGCCTGCAGGTACAGGTAGACCGGCTTGGCGTGCCCCTCCGGCAGCACGAAGCGGCCCTCGGTGAAGTAGGCCGAAGGGAGACGCAGGGAGACACCTTGCGGGCCGGAGTTGAGGGCCGCGATCAGCTCCTCCTCCGCCGCCGGACAGGGCGTAGTCAGCATCGCACTCAGGGCGATCAGGGCCGGCCAGTAGCGAGACATGCTTCAGTACCTCTCCTCAGGCGCAAGGGAACTGTAGGGCTCGGGCATCGCCTCGTGTTTCCCGTCGCCCGAGGCCTCGTCCTTCTCGCGAATCCTGCCCTCTCCAGAGTCCGAAGGCGCGAGAGAGGGAGTGCAGGAGTCCGCACCGCCGCTGTTGAAGAGCCCCAGGGCAGGGGAGAGTTGCTCCTGCCCGAACGCGGGCCGATCAGCCCCAGAGCCGAAGGGAGAGGGCCGAACTGTTCATCGACTGTCACTGCCACGCGTACCGCAAGCTCCCGCCGATCTACTCCTTCTCCACCGCCGAGCAGGTCATCGAGCGTTTCGACGCCCTGGGCATTGAGAAGGGTGCGCTGCTGCCCATCGTCAGCCCTGAGATCTACCTGCCGCAGGCCAACGAGGACATCCTCGACATGGTCGAGGCGTACCCCGACCGGTTCTTCGCCTTCTGCAACATCGACCCGCGGGCCATCACGAACTCCTCCCATGCGCCGCTCGGGAGACTGCTACAGCATTACAAGGACCTGGGCTGCAAGGGCCTTGGGGAGGTCATGCCGAACCTGCCGGTGATGGACCCGATGGTCCAGAATCTCTTCGCGCATGCCGAGGAGGTCGGGTTGCCGGTCACGTGGGATGGCTCGGATCAGCTCACCGGCGACTTCGGGCTGTATGACGACCCCGGGCTGCCGCAGATGGAGCACACACTCCAGCGATTCCCGAAGCTGACCGTGCTGGGGCATGGCCCGGTCTTCTGGACCGAGATCACTCGTCTGCAGACGCCGGGGGAGAGGGGATACGTGTTCCGCCCGGCTGGTGGACAGGTCGGTCGGATGCCGAGCGGTCCCATCAAGGAAGAGGGCGTGGTGCCCAAACTGATGCGCCTGTACCCGAACCTGTACGGCGACCTGTCCGATGCGTCGCCGTGGAACGCGCTGAACCGCGACCCGGAGTATGGGCCGAAGTTCGTCACCGAGTTCCAGGATCGCCTGCTCTTCGGCACCGACCTGTGCTTCCCCACCATGCGCGTCGATATGGTTGACCTGTTAGTGAACTGGCGCGACGCGGGGAAGATCACCACCGAGGTCTTCAACAAGGTGGCGCGAGAGAACGCGATCAAGCTGTTCGAGCTGGAGTAGACCAAAGACTACCCGGCACAAGCCGGTGGAGGTGTGCTCAAGACCCGATGCCAGAGACTCCGAAGATGATGTTCTCCGATACCTCACGTCTTGGCCGACCCTTTGCCAAGGACCCAGTGGTGGTTCGCTTCGGCGGGAGGTACCTGATGTACTACTCGATCCCGCCCTATGCACCCGAGCTCAAACCCAAGAACGGGCCCGAGGGCCTGAACATTGGTATCGCCGAGAGCCAGGACCTGTACAACTGGCGCAAGATCGGCGAGATCGTGCCCGGGCAAGAGTGCGACCGGACCGGCCTTGGTGCACCGGGCGCCATCGTGCTGGACGGTAAGCTGCACCTGTTCTACCAGACCTACGGGACGGGCAAGCACGACGCGATCTGCCATGCCGTCTCGACCGACGGCGTGGACTTCACCCGCGATCCGAGTAACCCGGTCTTCCATCCGACGGGAGACTGGACCTGCGGTCGCGCCATCGATGCCGATGTGATCGAGCACGAAGGCCGACTGCTGATGCTGTGCGCGACACGGGACCCCGAGATGAAGCGGCAGATGCTGGTCGCCGCCGCTGCGCCTCTGAACTCGGCCTTCTCCCGCAAGGACTGGGTGCAGCTTTGCGACGCGCCGGTCCTGAAGCCGGAGCTGTCCTGGGAGCAGGACTGCATCGAGGCTCCTGCGCTCTGCCGCCGAGGCAAGGACTTGTTCCTGTTCTACGCGGGGGCATACAACAATGCGCCGCAGCAGATCGGCTGCGCGACGAGTACAGACGGCGTGCACTGGACTCGGCTGAGCAAGGAGCCCTTCCTGGCCAACGGGAAGCCCGGCGAGTGGAACTCCTCAGAGTCGGGCCACCCGGGCCTCTTCACCGACGAGGACGGCCGCACGTATCTGTTCTACCAGGGGAACAACGACCACGGCCGGACCTGGCTGCTGTCCTGCGTGGAGGTAGAGTGGGACAAGGGGAGGCCGATCCTGGCTCGCTGACGGAACGGTGGAGGGGAAAGGGACGAACTGCAGGGCAGCCCGAGCTATTGACAAGGCCGAGCAGCGCAGTATGATATTAGTTACCAAGGCCCCGTGATCCGAACTGTCTCCGTATGGAGCGCGTGCCTGCCGTTGGCAGGATAGGACACGGGGCCGCCTCTTTTCTACCCCCTTGGTCGGCCGAACTCCCAGACATCCTTCAAACGCGGCTCGAGCGCTCTGAGGTATAGGTCGCAGTCTTTCTTGTCCGGTCGATATGACCTGGCAATCCCGCTCGTCACTATGTCTGCGAGTTGCACCAGCACGTTGCCCTGACGCTTGGGGACGAAGCGCACCTCGTCGAACACCTCCAGACCGTCGCGGTGGCACTCTCGTCGCAGGTAGCTGACCATGCGTCTCAGTGACTCGCGCCCGGCCTCTCCGTCGACGAAGAGCTTGGCCTTCTCAATCGTGCCGAAGGAGTGCGTCAGCAGTTGCTTCACGGTGAAGTTGTAGAAGTGCTCGCCGCTTCGCCGGAGTTGGGTGCCCTCCCAGATCCGGTCCTTCTGCACTACGATGGCGCGGACCGAGAAGGGGCAGCCCTGGACTGCTTCAAGGAACCCGAGACGCCATTCGCGTTTCAGGTTCGCGAAGTGGAACTGGAAACCACGCCCTTTACCCAGCTGTTCACTGCGGAACCTGTGGATGCACTGCGCCGTTGTCTCCGCCTCCTGTGGGCCCGCCAGAACTACCGCAGCGACCACGAGAGTCGGCGATGAGCCCTTGCCGACCTTGAACCCGGCGTCTCCGGACTCATCCAGGTAGACCAGTTGACCCTCGGCCATGCGTCATCTCCCGTGTCATCGGTGGTCCTCCTCCCCCTCTGTCGTAGCCGGGCACCTTCCAGCACCAATAGGAGGTGACCTCTGTGCGATAGGGTCGTCGGCGCAGCGCTGCGAGGCGCAGGTCCGAGCGTCAGGAGCAGCGAACACACTGGGAGCGAAGGGGATGTGGCCGAGGCACGGGTGCCGCCAACGGGCCCATCGACAGGACGCCGAGCCCCTCCTTCATGGAGATCGACTACCTCCGCGTGTACGCGAAGTAGAACTTGCGGGCCAGTCCGACCTGGACCCAGGCGACCGCCTCAGGACCTCACCGGGAGACGATGCCAGATGCAGACGCACCGAGCCGTGCTGATGTCGCTGTCGCTCATGATGCTGTGCACCACAGGTGTCCTCGCCGCGCCCAGGGTGGCCGTCGTGTACTCCTCCTGGGGGAACTACGCCTTCCGTGACGAGTTCGACGCGCACCTGCAGAGGCTCGGCTGGGCCTTCGAGAAGTTCGAGAACAAGGACATCGCCAAGCTGATCCCGCGGCTAAGTGAGTTCGACATCGTGCTCGCGACGGCCGTCAGCAACTACGAGAACACGGTGGACATGACGCCCTTCAAGGACAGTTGGGTGCAGTTCCTCAGCCGCGGTGGCCTGCTGCTGATCACCGACGCCAGCTACGGCTCGGTGCTTGAGCAGTGGACCAACCGGCTCGGTGACCGTTTCGCTCTGACCACCAAGACCTGCGCTCGACACACGCGCGTGGGAACGGACCCCGACCGGCAGGACTTCGATCCGGCCGACACGATCCTGCACTCCCCGCAGGACCTGGCCGGCGAGCTGCAGTCACGGAGCACCTGGGCCCACATCGTCCCCCTGTCCAAGGAGTGGCATAGTCTCGTCGCCTGCGCCGACGATCAGAGCTTCTTCGTGTACCAGGACGTGGCGCAGGGCTGTCTGGCGGTCACGAGCTACTTCTCCTTCAAAGGTCAGGCCCACACGCCGGCGGCAACGGCGCTGCTGGAGAACCTGTGGACCCATGTGCAGGGCTTGCGCGGCGGAGTAGTGCTGACCAAGCTGGAGCTTGGACCGGCCCTGCCGGGCACCAGCGAGGCTCGTCTCGGTCTACGCAGCAGTCTGGCCGAAACCTCGACCTTCGAGGTCTCGCTTGCAGTTACCGAGGCCGGGCAGGACAAGCCCGAGACCTCAAAGGCGACGGTCACGCTGCCTGCCGGTGGTGTCGTTGAGGTGGGCGTGCCCTACACTCTCACCCGGCGCGGCGAAGCCCAGTTGTCGGTACAGTTGGGCGCGGCCGGGAAGGTGCCTCTGACGCTGACCCGCCGGGTAGTCGTACCGGCGCTGGTGGACTTGCGCCTGCCGGTGCGCCATGCATACCCGTGGCAGACCAAGCTTGCCTGGTCGGCCTCTCTCGCCCCGGATAGCGGTGTGAAGCTATCTGACCTCGCCGCCGAGCTTGTCCTCGACGACAAGACGCTGGCTACCTTCCCCGCGCCCGAAGCGAGTCTGACCGGCGAGGCCGATCTGACCGGAGTGGCCACCGGTGACCACCGGCTCGGACTGCGACTGCGTCGCGGCGAGACGGTGCTGGGCATGGCCGGCCAGACGCTGACCACTCATCCCATGCCGCGGATCTACGTTCGTCCCGCGGACCTCACCACACTGGTCGACGGCAAGCCCTTCTTCCCGCTGGGCTTCTACCATGTCTCCTGGACTTTCTCTGCCGAGGACCGGCTGCAGTTCCTGCAAGAGGTCGCTGCCGCCGGGTACAACACCGTCCACGCCAGTCTGAAGCAGATGGACGAGTGGGACCCCTTCCTCGCGGAGGCCGAGAAGCTGAACGTGATGGTGCTCACGGAGTTCGGTGTGGATCGCACCGCCGCCATTGAGCGCTACCGGGGTCGCAAGCCGATCCTCGCCTGGAACCCTGGTGACGAGCCCGATGGCGCAGGCATCGCCCCGGAAGAGATGCTGGAGCGCCACAACGCCATCAAGTCGGCTGATGCCACAGTGCCGACCTACATGACCCTGTGCGTGCCTTCGGCCTATAAGCGATATGCTGCGATGGCCGAGGTGATTGCCCCGGACCCGTACCCGATCCGCCATGCCTCTGCATCTACACTGCCGGTGTACGCTTCGATCAGTCAGGCCGTCGCGGCGGCAACTCCGCTCGGTCGACCCATCTGGGCGATCCCGCAGGCTTTCGGCTACAAGGACCCCAAGAGTTGGCGCGTCCCGACCTTTGCCGAGGAGCGGAACATGACCTACCTCGCGCTCCTCGCGGGGGCCAAGGGTCTGGTCTACTACGCCTACCGCGACAACGGCTTCAACATGCGCGAGAACCCGGAGCTGTGGGACGGGATGAAGACCCTTCCGGCCGAGATCAAGGCCTTGGAGCCCTTCTTGCTGGAGGGCAATCGCGCGACGCTGGAGACAGGGATGCCGGATCTGATCGCCGGGCACTGGACCACCACCGGCCGCAACGTGATCTGTGTCGCGAACGCCTCCAGCACCGAGACCCGTGAGGTGTCCCTGGCCTTGCCGCAGGACATTACTGGGAAGGCCGTGAACCTGTTCGCTAACCGTCCGGGCGGTCTGGAAGTCCGCGATGGTAAGCTGACGGGCAGAGTGGGACCGCTGGAGGTTCACGTCTACGAGATCAAGTAGGGCCACGGGGCCGAGGCTCGAGGGCTACCCGGTCTGAGCATAAGGAGGATCGGCCATGTACAGGGCTGCGGATCGCACTCTGCTGGTGGTCTGTGTCGGTCTGGCTATGCTGGGCGGTGCAGGCTCTTGTGTCGGCGCCGCGGACTTGCCGCTGCTGGATCTGTCCTCGGACCAGGCCCTGACCCGCCTTACCCCTGGTCAACCGGATCAGGTGTCGGTGGCGCGTGCCGTCGGAGCGCCCGGACTGGTCGTCACCTGTCGCCTCGGTGCCAATGCTTACCCGGGCGTGGTCATCACACCCGAGGCGGCCGTCTGGGACCTGGCTGCCTTCGGGCACGTGGAGGCCCGCGTCGTCAACACGGGGACCATCACCAGCGGGGTGTCCCTGCGGGTGGACAACGAGGGCGACTGGGCGGCGAGCCCCTGGAGTAGCGAGACGCTGTACCTGAAGCCCGGCGAGGCCGGGACGCTCCACGTGCGCTTCGGCTATGCCTGGGGCAAGCCTGGGTTCGCGCTCAACACGGCCAAGATCAACCAGATGCTGCTGTACGTGAGCAAGGCCGACAAGGAGCAGTCCTTCCGTCTGGAGTCGCTCGTTGCCGGTGGCGAACCCGGTGAGAAGCCGCCCGTCGATCCGAACCAGGTGCGCACGCGTCCGGTGGACGGCGTGATCCTGGGCAAGGGCTCGGCGGTCGACGCAAGCACACAGCTTGTGTCTCAGGGCGGCGCACAGGCTACGCTCACCACAGCAGAGGGCGTCCAGTCGCTGTGCATCACCTTCCCGGTTGGCGCAAAGAACGCGGCAGCTCTGCTCAAGCCGTCGCTCGGAAGGTGGAATCTGCGCGACTGGCTCCAGGTCGTGGTGCAGGTGCACAACGAGGGAACAGAGCCGCTCACGGTGCGCGCGCGACTCGAGAACAGCGGTCGCCCGAGTGATTGGGTCACCGCGCCGACGGCTCTCGCTCCAGGGGTAGAGCAGGAGTTGGTGCTGCCCTTCGCTGGTAGCATGGCAGTGTGGGCCGACGGGTCGAAGTCGCCGACGGGTGGTTCTCGCTTCGATAGTGATGCCGCTCGCGGCATCACTATCGCGGCTACGGGTGAGGGTGAAGGGGCATTGCGGGTCAGTTCGATCCGTGCGGTTGTGCCGCCGACTCCCGAACTCCCCGAGTGGCTGGGCAAGCGGCCGCCGGTTCCTGGTGAGTGGACGCAGACCCTCGCCGAAGACTTCGACCGCGCAGCCCTCGATGAGACGCACTGGTCGATCTACTACCCGAACTACTGGGACAAGCGTGCCCACTTCAGCAAGGACAACGTTCTACTCGGTGACGGGCTCTTGCGTCTGCGTTTCGAGAAGAAGCGGGGCCATGCAGAGGACAACGCGGCCAAGCCCGAGACCGACTGGCAGACCGGCTTCCTCACGAGCGTCGGCAAGTGGCGTCAGCGCTACGGGTACTTCGAGTGCCGCCTGAAGCTGCCGACAGCGCCGGGGTTATGGCCGGCCTTCTGGATGATGCCCGACCGCGGCGACGAGGCCGGGAACCAGCGGGAGAGCACCTCCAGCGGCGGTATGGAGTTCGATGTCCTCGAGTACCTCACTCGCTACGGGCCCTATCGGTACAACATCGCCTGGCACTGGGACGGCTACGGCAAGGACCACAAGTCCATCGGGACCGAGCGGATCTACGTGCAGCCGGACCGCGAGGGCTTCATCACCGCCGGCCTGCTCTGGGAACCCGGTCGCCTCACCTTCTACGCCAACGGCACGGCGCTTGCGCAGTGGATCGACGCGCGAGTGGCCAGCGTGCCCGAGTACATCCTCTTCACCGCCGTCAGTGGCGGCTGGGGAGGCAACGACCTCACGGGCGAGGGTCTGCCCGACGACTTCGTCCTCGACTACGTTCGTGCCTGGCAGCGCAGCGACTGGGCAGCAGAGACGCCGAAGTAGCTTCGCCCTGAGGCCTGCAGCCAAAGAAAGGGGCACCCGGTCTGGGTGCCCCTTGTGGTTACTGCGTGGTGTTCGGTCTCGCGCTACTTGTTGTCCCACATGTTCTGTGCGTCACCGTAGTTGTAGGGAGAGCCCCAGACCGCGCTGCAGGCCATGGTCTTCACGTGCCCATCGGCGAAGGCCAGGTTGACCGAGCCGCCGTGTACCCAGGGGTTGATGCGGCGGAAGTAGCCGTAACTGGTCGCACCGCCGGCCTTCAGGCCGTTGTCGGTGAAGTTGCGCACGTAGCTAAGCTCCCAGTCGCAGTGGCCGGAGCGGGTCCACTGGTCAAAGGTCGGAGTGATGGGGTCATTGGCGCCGACGGCAGTCCCGTCTGCCAGCAGGACGGTTCCCGCCGGGGATTCAGTCCGCGCGTCAATCGGCTGGCCGGAGAAGGCGTTGAAGAAGCCGTAGGAGTAGACGCCATCTGTCGAGTTGCTCGGGCAGACATAGACCTGCTTGTTCTTGATGTAGGGCTGCACCGTGTCGCGCCATCGGATGGATCCACCTACGTCCGGACCAGCCGAGGACCAACCGAGCGGGCCTCGTCCGTCGGCGTCCTGAACATACATCGTGATGCCGAGAGCAATCTGCTTGAGGTTGCTCTGGCAGGAGGACATGCGCGCCTTCTCGCGAGCCCTTGCAAACACCGGGAACAGAATGGCTGCAAGGATAGCGATGATGGCGATTACGACCAAGAGCTCGATCAAGGTGAAACCGCGCTTCATGCGACTGTACCTCCATCTCACTAGTATTGGGGCACACAGAAACAAGTCTAAGTATACGGTTCCCGAGGAAGAGCCGTCAACATACGGCCGTGGATGCAGGTCAATCCTGTAGATCATATCAGGACATACAGTCACGGAGCGCCTCCCCACACCCTCCCGCTATCAAGAGGCGACGCAACGGAAAAGGGGCACCCGGTCTGGGTGCCCCTTGTGGTTACTGCGTGGTGTTCGGTCTCGCGCTACTTGTTGTCCCACATGTTCGGTGCGTCACCGTAGTTGTAGGGCGAGCCCCAGACCGCGCTGCAGGCCATCGTCTTCACGTGGCCGTCGCAGAAGCCCAGGTTGACCGAGCCGCCGTGTACCCAGGGGTTGATGCGGCGGAAGTAGCCATAGGAGGTGGCCGAGCCGCCGGCCTTTAGGCCGTTGTCGGTGAAGTTGCGCACGTAGCTGAGTTCCCAGTCGCAGTGACCGGCCCGGGTCCAGTTCTGGAAGTCCGGGGTGATGGGGTCGTTGTAGCCGACCGCGGTCGCGTCTGCCAGCAGGACGGTCCCCGCGATGGATTCCGTGCGAGCGTCGATGGCCTGCCAGGAGAAAGCGTTGAAGAAGCCGTAGGAGTTGGTGCCGTCAGTCTGGTTGCTCGGGCACACGAAGATCTGGGTGTTCTTGATGTACGGGGCCACCGTCTGGCGCCAGCGGATGGAGCCACCCACGTCCGGACCTGCCGAGGACCATCCACCGGGGCCCTTGCTGTCGTAGTCCTGCGCGTACATCAGGATTCCGAGCGTGATCTGTTTGAGGTTGCTCTGGCAGGAGGACATGCGTGCCTTCTCGCGAGCCCTGGCGAAAACAGGGAACAGAATGGCCGCGAGGATGGCGATAATGGCGATCACAACCAAGAGCTCGATCAAGGTGAAACCGCGCTTCATGCAACTCGCCTCCAGAAAACCAGTATAGGTGATATGTAACCCCAGACCATTATAGGAGCTCTGGTTTGGGCCGTCAATCTAAAGCTTTCACAAGACCCTCACCAGATGCCCTCCTTCTACATGCACCACCTCTAGGCAGACACGAAAAGAGGGCGCCCGTCCCGGGTGCCCTCTTTGGTTACGCCACTGTGCCCGTGTGTCGGCTACTTGTTGTCGAAGATGTTGTCGGCATCGCCGTACTGATAGGGCGAGCCCCACACCCGGCTGGCCGCGATGGTCTTGACGTGCCCATCGCAGAAGGCAAGGTTAAGGGAGCCGCCGTGCACCCACGGGTTAATGCGGCGCTTGTAGCCCCATTGGTTCGCCCCGGCGGCCTTGAGGCCGTTGTCGGTGAAGTTGCGCACGTAGCTGAGTTCCCAGTCGCAGGTGCCTGCCCGCGTCCACTGGTCGAAGTTTGGGGTGATGGGATCGTTGTCGCCCACCATGGTGCAGTCGGCGAGAAGGGCGGTCCCCGCAACGGACTCCGTGCGGGAGTCGATTGCCTGTCCCGAGAAGGCGTTGAAGAACCCATAGGAACTGGTGCCGTCGGTCTGGTTACTCGGGCACACGAAGATCTGGGTGTTCTTGAGATAGGGGTCGATCGTGTTGCGCCAACGGATCGAGCCACCGGGAATGGCGTAGTACCCGTAGGGGCCTCTGCTGTCGTAGTCCTGGGCATACATCAGGATGCCCAACGCGAGCTGCTTGAGATTGCTCTGGCACGAGGCCATGCGAGCCTTCTCGCGTGCTCGGGCGAAGACGGGGAAAAGAATGGCTGCGAGGATGGCAATGATGGCAATGACGACCAGCAGCTCAATAAGGGTGAAGCCTCTTCTCATGGTCTCTCTCTCCTCCACAATCGATGTGTGTGGGGTGCTAACCCCTCTGCCTACGGCCATGGGACGAGCTACTCTCCAAAGCTACGGCCTGCGGATCACCTCCCCCTAAGCAAAGGGGCGACACGCTTCACGCGATGTCGCCCCCCGGTGTCGTCTCGTGATATGTGCCCCTGGCGCCTAGAAGTCGCCTGCGTTCGGATCAGCCGGCGGACGCACACCAACACACAGGCTGCTGTATTCGCTCACGCGCCACTGACCGCGCGAGTCCTTGGACAGCTTCAGTGGACGTGCAGTGTCCGCCCCCGAGCTGCGCACGAACATGCGGATCAGCGTGCTGGTCGGAGTGGGCGCCTCGTTCGGCTGGTAGTAGGTCTCGATCTCGAAGTTCTGCACATCAGGGACGTTATACCCATTCTCCGGCGTCGCACCCTTCACATAGGAACGCCAGATGTACGCCTTCGAGGGCTCCAGCGAGCCGTGGAAGCTGTCCAGCCTCGGGTCCGGCTCCTTCATCATCGAGTTCATCTGCTTGAGGCCGGCCTCTTTGTCGCCGCTCAGGTAGACGAGTATGCCCTGGAGCCAGTGCTTGGCGACCCACACCGGCTCAGTGCTCTCGGGGATATCCTCGCCGTAGATCTCCGGCACCTTCGGCGGGCGAACGCCGACGCAGATCGAGCTGAACTCGCGCACCTTGTAGATGCCGGCGCGGTTGCGCTCGAAGAACATCGGGCGGGCGGAATCGGCTCCGCTGGAACGCAAGGTGAGCTTGACTACCTGGCCATCCTCGTAGTCGCCGAAGGGCTTGGTGTTGACGGTCCCCTCGAACACGAGTTCATACTTGCTCGGGTCCATCTTGTACAGGTTCTCGGGGGTGGTCCCCTTCGCGTAGCTGTAGAAGATGTAGGGCTTCTCCCGCATCGCGCTTACGAAGTAGGACATAGTCTTGGCCCAGTCCTTGTCCTTGAGAATCTCAGTGATGAGCTTCTCGCCCAGGGCCTTGTTGCCTCCGAGGTACACGTATACGGCGTCGAAGAACAGCTTTGCCGAGGCTTTCGGGTCGGCACCCTTTGCAGCGATCTGCGCCTGGAACTGCTCGAGACTTGTGGGCAGGTCGGCACAAGCGACGGAACAAGCGACCACACCCAGCAGGACGACGAGGACAGCTCTTCTCATGGCTTGACCTCCGGACCGGTCTCGGTGGTGCGCTGTTGCTGCGGAGACACTTCTGCGCGGGCACCACGACCTCCTGCCCGCGGCAGGAAAAGGCCCGCGCACAGGATTCCTCGGCATCTCCAGGGAAATCTGGAGAACCAGGTCGCTCCGGGCGGCCGGTGTAGTCTCGGAGCGCAAAGCAGCACTCAGAGGGTGTGTAGAGGCTGGCTGAAGGTCGGGCTCGGAAGGGATGCAGTATGAAGCTTGTGACGGCGGAAGAGATGCGGCGTATCGATGCCGCAGCGATTGAGAAGTACGCCATTCCCGGGATTGTGCTGATGGAGAACGCGGGGCGCCAAGTCACTGAGGCGGTCCGGGAGATGCTGCTTGAGGACCCCGCAGCGCATGTGCTGATCGTCTGCGGCAAGGGCAACAATGGGGGAGACGGGCTGGTCGTCGCTCGCCACCTTGTGAACCAGGGCGTCCACGTGCAGGTCGCACTGCTGGCCGATGCCAGGGACCTTACCGGCGACGCAGCAACGAACCTGCGCATGGCCCAGAACCTCGGTGTGCGGATCACGGAGGATGCCGACGAGGCGGCCGTGCGGATGATGACGGAGCGTGCCGACCTCATCGTCGACGCGGTCCTCGGCACCGGTACCACAGGAGAGGTGCACGGTGTGTCCGCTGGCGCGATCGACGCGATCAACCTCAGCCACGCCCGGGTCGTCTCCGTCGATATCCCCTCGGGAGTGAGGGCCGATACCGGAGCCGTTGCCGGTCGGGCTGTGCGCGCCGAGGCGACCGTGACCTTCGGGCTGCCCAAGCTGGGACTGGTGCAGTACCCCGGTCGGGAGTTGTGCGGCGAGTTGCGCGTGGCCGACATCAGCCTGCCTCATCCGCTGCTGGTCAGCGACTCCCTCAAGGCGGAGTTGGTGGATGCTGACCTGGCTGAGGCGCTTCTACCTGCGCGCTTCCCGGCGATGCACAAGGGCGATGCCGGTCGAGCGCTCGTTGTTGCCGGATCAGTGGGGATGACGGGGGCGGCAGCGCTGTGTGCCACGGCAGCCACACGAGCCGGAGCCGGTCTGGTCACCCTCGCCTGCCCGGCGAGTCTCAACGATATCCTGGAGGTCAAGTGTACCGAGGCGATGACGATCCCCATGCCCGAGACGCCGCAGCGAAGCCTCGACGCCTCGGCGCGCAAGGAGGTACTGGAGCGTGCCTCCCGCTCGGATGCCGTCGCCCTTGGCCCGGGACTGTCGCAGGACCCAGGCACGGCGGAGCTCGTGCGGACCACGGTGAAGCCGATTCCGGTACCGCTGGTGCTCGACGCCGACGGTCTCAACTGCCTGGGTGGTGACCCTGGGTTGCTCCTCGACAGGCAGGCGGGAACGGTCCTCACTCCGCACCCCGGAGAGCTGGCCCGACTACTGGGCACCACACCGGAGGGTATCGAGGAGGACCGCGTCGCCGCTGCCCGGCGGGCAGCACGTATCGCGCGATCCGTGGTGGTGCTGAAGGGTGCGGCCACGGTCATCGCCGAGCCTGAAGGCTATGTGTGGGTCAACACCACGGGGAACTGCGGCATGGCCAGCGGCGGAATGGGCGACGTGCTTACCGGGATCATCCTCGCCTTCCTGGCCGGTGGTGCTGAGCCGGTTGCGGCCGCAGTGGCGGGCGTCTACTACCACGGTCTCGCTGCCGACCTTGCTGCGGAGACAGGTGGACGGGGTCTGCTTGCCTCGGACGTCGTCGAGAGGCTCCGCGAGGTCTTCCCGGACTGACCGCTGAGTCCGAAGCTCGTAACACGCACGCAGGCGACGTGTGAGAACAGGAGAGCCAGACGATGACCAAGCGGGACCGCGAGATTCTCAGAGACCTGGCAGAGCAGGTGGCCGAAGTCGCCGCCCAGCCGCGAAGCGCCGAAGGCAAAGAGCGCTGGTATGCGCAGAACTGCCTCCAGCCCGGTCGGCCGCTCGTGTATGCCTCACCGGAGGGCTCCTGGGTCGAGTTGCTCCCGGAGGAAGTCTATCGCTGTGAGGACGACCAGGCCCGCTCAATCGAGGGGGACCTGCGAAGGCGCCTCTACGCCGCGGAGCACTTCGACGACGATCAGGTCTGCGATGCCATCTTCCGGGTTCCGCGAGCACTTCAGGTCACCGGCTGGGGCGTCGAGCCCGTCTACACTCGGCCTGAGGCCGCTCGTGGTGCCTACGTCTGGGACCCGCCCATCAAGACTCACGCCGACCTGGACCGCCTCCAGACCCCCCAGGTGACGCATGATCCTGAGGCGACTGCGCAGCGGGTGGAGTTCTACGAGGACCTGTTCGGGGGCCTGCTGCAGGTCGAGCTCTCGGGCAACCGCTTCGGGAGTTGCGGACTCATCGACGAGTGGACGCGCCTGCGGGGAATCGAGCAGACCTTCTGGGACATGACGGATGATCCGCAGATGGTGCATGAGGGCATGTCTCGCCTGCGGGACGGGAAGCTGGCGCTGATGGAGTCGCTGGAGAGCCAGGGGCTGCTGACCCTCAACAACGGCAACCACTACACGGGATCGGGCGCCTGGGGCTTCTGCCGGGAGCTTCCGCAGCCGGACTTCGAGGGCACCGTGCGGCTGAAGGACCTGTGGGGCTTCGCCGAGGCACAGACCATGTCCGAGGTCTCGCCGGCGATGCACGAGGAGTTTGTGCTGGAGTACGAGTTGCCGCTGCTGGAGCGCCTGGGACTGAACTGCTATGGGTGCTGCGAGCCACTCCACCGCCATCTCGACACCCTCAAGCGTCGGGTGCCGAATCTGCGTCGGGTGTCGATCAGTCCCTGGGCGGACCGCAAGAGAAGCGCGGAGAAGCTGGGCTCGGAGATCATCTACAACTGGAAGCCGAATCCGGCGGCGCTGGCGGCCGTCGAGTTTGACGCGGACTGGGTGCGCCAGGATATCCGGCAGACGGTGGACATCGCTCGCGCCAACGGCTGCGTGCTGGAGATGGTCATGAAGGACACGCACACCTGCAACCAGCAGCCCTGGCGCTTCGACGAGTGGACCCGCATCGCCATGGAGGAAGCCGAGCGCTGGTGAGAGGCCCCTTGTGGGCAGCTACTTATCGCCGCGACTGATCCTCAGGATTGCCCACTCGCCCAGTTCCGGCACAGGAATCCTGGTCGCATCTCCCACGCCGGCCACGTCTAGTCGAACCGGTTCCTTGTTGGGGGCAAGAAGCGTCGCTGCGGTGACCGGTCGCGGGCCGGTCAGCCAGCGGCTGAGGGTCACTGTGAGGTTGGTCTGCGGCGTGCAACTATCCGTCTCGGCCACGTAGTTGCGGTTCACCAGGTGGCACACCATCGGCGCACTGTCATCCCCGGCCGGGGCTCGCGGGACAACGGTCACGTTGCTTGCTCCCTCGACGGTGATGGGCGAAGGCGCGAGAGCCTGCAGCCGCGCCTCGTCCGGCCAGGTCACGATTCGGTCTGCAGCGGAGTCGAGCACTGCCTGCTGCTGCGCATCAAGCTCCATCGGCGGGGTGACGATGATTGCCCGCAGGCCGACGAGGTCCTCCGGCTTCAGGCGTACGTCCAGCCAGTCGTCACCGGCGATGAGCACCCGGAAGGGGATGTTCCGCTGGGCCAACTCGAGGCAGACGTTCCGAGCCGCCGTCTTCCCCTTGCGGAAGGCGGCGTTGCTGTATACCACGCCGACCGGGGCCACCGCCTCGAAACCGTCAAAGAGCGCTGCGTGCGACCGCACGAACTGGTACATCCACGCGTAGTCCGAGGGCTGGCTCTGGTACCAGTGGGTTCCCTTCTGCGCCGTGTAGGCCCACTGGCGATGCGGGCACATGAGCTGGTGGCCGAAGGCGTAGGACTGGGCAATCCAGGTGCGGACCAGCCCCGGCAGCTTCCTCTCATCAATCAGTGCCCAGTCCTGTCCGGCGCCGGTACACACCTGCGGACGCTGTAACGCGTCGCCGAGCTTGTAGGTGAAGATCGGCGAGTAGGAGACCTTCAGGGTCCCTGCGTCGTGGCCGACTTCACCGCAGAAGTAGGAGAGCTGTGGGGCGATCACCAGGCTCCCCGGCCCGGAAGCAGAGGAGTTCACGCTGAGCATGAGCGGGTGACCGGCAAGGCCTTCGGCATACTTGCGGACCTCACCGACCCACTCCGCGGCAGCACGGTACTGGAAGGTCAGGAACTCCTCACCGAGGGGAAGGCCGCTGCGGACCTTCTTGCGGAAGTCGTCGTCTGTGATGCCTTGCCCTGTGAGCCAGGCCCCGTAGTCGAAGCCGTCGAGACTGCCGATCTTGAGCTGCGCGAGCCGTTCCGCCGAGAGGTGCGACTTCAGGTATTCGCGGAAGGCGGCCATGCAGTGCGGGCAGAAGCAGCCGCCCTGAGACTCGGTGCCGGCAGTCCCGTTGTAGTCGTCGATGTGCAGCCCCTCGACCTGCGTGGCCATGGCGTTCTTGCACTGGTACAGCAGGTACTTGCGGTACCCCGGAGCGTTGGTGCAGAACCAGTAGGCGGGATGGCCCTTGTGGTTGAGGTCCCAGAGCCAGGGGACGGTGATCGGCTCACCCTTGAGGTTGCGGCAGACCGATTCCAGGAAGTTGGGATCGAAGTCGATCATGCGGGCAAAGGCCGTGCGGAAGGCCAGCCCGGCGCAGTAGCGTATCCCCAGGTCATGGGCGTCCTTGACGCGCTGGGCGAAGGAGGCAACGTCCTTGGGTGCCTCGCTTGCCGCTCCGCCACCCCAGCTCACCATTGTGGCCCCGTAGGCCTTGTACACGTCGACGGACTTCGGGCCCATGAACACCACGTCCGAGTGCTTGACCACAGCCTCATCTCCTCCCGCCAGCGTGACGATGGTGAGACCGAAGACGGCGAGCGTCAGGGCACGCATGGGGCTGCCTCCTCAGGTGGTGTTCGGGCTAGCTCAGGGACGTCCTCCGGCCTCGACGAGAAGCTGGGCTGCCGAGGACTCGATCGCGGCACACTGGGCGAGAGCCTGCGAGGCAGCCAGGTAACGCTGAGCGGGAGTGCCCGAGGCGTCCGCCGGCGGGAAGCCCGTGTCGAGGAACTGCGCCTCACTGCGGAACAGAGCGGCTGCCTGAGCCAGGAGCGGCCTGGTGGCTTCCGGTAGCAGCGCGGCGGCCTGATCGAGGAAAGCGGCGGCCTCGCGCCGAGCGCTGATTAGCTGCTTCCGAGGGGCTTCTCCCCAGGCCATCAGGCCCGAGGTCGCAGCGGCCTCCGGGGTGATTCCCATCCGCCCGAAGTCCTGCGACAGGTTCTGCAGACCCGCCACGCCCGGGACGTAGGTGGTGTAGGTGCGCTGGTCCTGAAGGATGTCGGCGGCGTGGCGAAGGGCGGCCATGATCGCATCCTGGGGTGACTTGGTCTCCGCGCCCCGCGAGAGGAGGAACACGGGGTAGCGTGCATGGGAACGCTCGGTGCCGACCGGCTCCAGCGTGCCAAAGGGTCCGGCGCAGACGGCTGCGAAGTCCTCCGCCGAGAGCTTGCGCTCACCGAAGGGCGGGACGAAGGTCACCAGTTGCGCGGGCTGTGCTACCTCATCTACAGCGGTGGCCACGGCCCAGAAGGGCTGGTCGAAGTCGGAGCCCTGCATGGTCCCACCGGCAAGCGTAATCGGCACGAGCCCGACCTTGCCCGCCTGCACCGCACGCGTCAGAGCTTCGAAGGCGTTGGCAGCGGGAAGATCGTACTGCACCTGCAGCATCCCGCCGAGGGAAGTGACGGCGGCCCGCAAGGGGTTGTCGTTGAAAGGTGTGATCGGCTCCGCGGTCGGGTCCCCGGTGTTGTACACGAAAGCGAAGGGATCGCCGGCAAGTCCCGCTGCGAGGGTCGGCGTCAGCGTCAGCGGCGTTCCCGTGGAGGCTCCGCTGTTCAGAGCCGACAGCGCCAGGGCCAGCGCATCCAGGTACCGTCCGCCGGTCTGGGAGTACGCGGTGCCATTGAACTGGGCGCCGTCCAGCACAGCCCCGGCCAGATTCGCTCCGGCCAGACAGGAGCCCTGAAACAGCGCACCCGAGAGGTCAGCCTTCCTCGCCTGTAGTCCGGTCAGGTTGCTGCCCGTGAAGGTCGCTCCCCGCAGACTCGCCTCATCCATGACGGCACCGGTCAGGTCCGTAGCGTCAAACCGCGCGCCGCGAAGATCGGTGCGCAGCCACTTCGTGCCCGTCAGGTTCAGACCCTTGCAGCTAAGGCCCGACAGGTCCATCGCAGCGAGACCGGCGCCGGCGAAGCTGCGTCCTGCAGCGGCGTACTCACGGACCTGCTGTGGAGAGGCCGGTGACTTGCTCTCGTCCGCAGGGACCGTCGTGCATACTATCAGGATGAGGAGAGCGGTCAGTCGCGCATACGAAGGCATATCGCTGGCTCCGAGACAAAGTGATGGGGGGACGGCCCTGGACGGACACGTCCCCCTATTTCCCCACTTAGTCCAGTTGGTCCTTCGCCGAGCCTAGGCCCAGGTCATGGCGCCCTGTTCCTGGAACATCGCGCACTCCTTGAGCATGGCGACGGCCTTGAGGAAGCCCTCGTCATTGGTCATGAGGCCATCCTCGTGCTCGATGGACAGCGCGCCATCGTAGCCGACCATGCGCAGGGTGCTGAGGATGTCCTTCCAGACGTCGGCACCGTGACCGTAGCCCACCGACCGGAAGATCCAGGAGCGGTTGATCGCGTCGCCGTAGTGCTTGGTATCGAGGACGCCGTTGACCCTGGCGTTCCAGTCATACACCAGCGAGTCCTTGGCGTGGAAGTGGCGGATGACGGGGTCGCTCTGCTCACCCAGCCAGCGGATGGCGGCGGTGTTGTCGATGCCCTGCCAGAACAGGTGGCTCGGGTCGTAGTTCGCGCAGATCCGGTCACCATTGGCGCCGACGGCCTTGCGCAGCTTGATGAGCGTCTCCGGGTTGTACACCAGGAAGTTCGGGTGCATCTCGAAGCAGGCGTAGACGCCGGCCTTCTTGAGGTTCTTG
>JBDKVB010000019.1 GCA_039679385.1 Armatimonadia bacterium
CTTCACCAACAAGCCTCTGGACGAGGCCAGCTATGGGATGAACTGGTTGTACTGCAACGGCCGCTACATCCGCACCAGCTCCGGCGGCACCTACAACTACACCCCGAAGCTGCCGGCGCCGTGGAAGGTCGGCGGTTGCGAGGAGTTCATCGAGGATCCGTCCGACACTATCTGCATCACCGACGCAGTCGGCGTCAGTATCAACTCCAGCACCGGCGTACGCAGCCCCAACGTGATGGTCAATGACGCCCAGTCCGGCGGCGGCACCACCTATGCCGGCGGCTGGAACAACGTCTCGGACCGCCACAACGACGGCGTGAACTGCGGCTACGTTGACGGTCACGTCAAGTGGGGCAAGAAGGACAGCATCCGCCAGTGGGAGCACTGGAACGCTACCGGATACTCCTATGGGACGCTTGGCCCATAGCGATCACGGGAAGACCTGCATAAGAAAGGAGAAGACAGCCAATGCGACGGCAACACCGAAACGGTTTCACGCTCATTGAGCTTCTGGTCGTCATCGCCATCATTGCGATCCTGGCAGCGATCCTCTTCCCGGTATTCGCTCGGGCTCGCGAAAAGGCACTACAGTCCTCCTGCAGCAGTAACCTGAAGCAGATCGGTCTTGGCTTGATGATGTACATCCAGGACTACGACGAGATGCTGCCCTTCGGCCACTGCTCCTCAAGCACCGCGGACTGGGCTGCCGACAAGTACTGGTACAACATCATCACCCCCTACACCAAGAACGCCGACATCATCAAGTGCCCGTCCGACAAGTACTCCGCAGTCGGCTACGGCTGGAACTACCCGCACAACCCCTACCGAGCCTCCTACGGTGGTGCGATGTCGATGGCCGACATCAAGGCCCCGTCAGAGCGGCTGGCCCTGTGCGACAGCAACGCCTACTGGGTCGTCTACTGCCCGACGCACTACCCGAACTGGTCTGACGGTTTCTGCCGCGTTCCCGATCGCCACAACGGCGGTTCGAACGTGGTGTTCTGGGACGGCCACGTCAAGTGGATGCGCCAGAGCGATATACTGCGCACCGACAGACAGGGCCAGATCCTGTGGGGTCACATCGATCCATGAGTCGGTCTGACCGCGACCTCTGATATCGTCCATCAAGCCCCGCCGACGCCTCCCGCCGACGGGGCTTTTCTTTGCCTCGGAGGTAACAGCACCGCCGCCGCCGAACCGCCCCCAACAAAGCCCTTGATCGAGGCGAAGGTCACAGGAGACGCCTCGACCCCTGCGAAGGAGCCTTGCACGCGATGGCACAGGTACCCGCCGCTCCCGAAGTGATCCTTGAGCCCGCCCACGAAGTCCCGGTGATCGCGCGTGCCGACGTGGCCGTCTTCGGCGGCGGACCTGCCGGCATCTGCGCAGCCACGGCGGCCGCTCGGGCAGGAAGGCACGTGGTCCTGGTGGAGCGCTACGGATTCCTTGGTGGAATGGCGACGGCGGGGAACGTCACGATCCTGCACAGCCTCTACGGCACCGACCACTCCACGCCGGTGATCGGCGGCCTGCCCGAGGAGTTTCTCCGTCGCCTGCAGGACATGAAGGCAGCACGGAATCAGAGCCCCGACGGAGAGACGGCTGCCTGGGTCATCAACAGCGAGTACGCAAAGCTGGTCGCCGATGACCTGGTCTGCGGTGCAGGACTGGTTGGTGGCGACGGCAAGGGTCGCGTGGACCTGATGCTGCACACCCTCCTCGTGGGAGTGCTGCGTGAGGGCCGACGGATCACCGGGGCGCTGGTGGAGTCCAAGAGCGGACGCGGGGCGATCGTTGCCAGGGTGTACATCGACTGCACCGGCGACGCCGACCTGATCCGTCGAGCCGGTCTTGACACCCAGCTAGGCAATGCCGAGGGCAAGTGCCAGGCGCCGACCTTGTGCTTCCGAGTCGCGGGCAGGCAGCCTGGCGCCGCAAGCCTCGGCCAAGCAGCGGCCGACCTGTTCAGCGAGCCGATGCGCTACACACTCTCCGAGCGCGATGGCTGCCGGGAGGTCTTTGCGCCCTCCGGGGGCGACCGCTACCCGTGCTTCCTGTGGGGCTCCGAGGGGCTGTTCGATGCGGAGGAGGAGATGCTGGCCGGAACGCGCGTCCTCAAGGTGAATGCTGCCGACGCGACCTCCTTCTCCCATGCCGAGATCGAGGCACGCTACCAGATGCGCTGGGTGCTTGACCGCCTGCGCAGGCTACCGGGCCGTGAGAACACCTACCTGGTGGACATCGCGACTCAGCTCGGAATCCGTGAGACGCACCGCATTCACGCCGACCATGTCCTCACGCGGCAGGAGGTACTCGAGGGCGTCAGCTTCCCGGATGCGATCGCCCAGGGCACGTATCCGATCGATATCCACACGCCGGATGCGCCCGGGATCAGGTTCGAGTATCTGGACGGGACGTGGCGCCGGATCAACCGAGACCGCTCAACGAGCACCGGGCGTTGGGATGGTCGACCCGAGGATGCAGCGAAGCGCTCGACGCTCTGCTACCAGGTCCCCTACCGGAGCCTCATCCCGCGTGATCTGGACAACGTGCTGGTGGCTGGACGGTGTGTCGGGGCGGCTCATGACAGCGCCGGGGCCCTGCGGGTGATGATCAACGGCATGCAGTTCGGTGAGGCAGCCGGCGTCGCGGCTGTCATGACGTGTCAGGGTGGTAACGTGCGCGAGATCGACGCAAGTGCCCTGCGGGCGCACCTTCAATCCCGGGGAGTGCCCTTGCGAGACTCGACCGCCGGGGTTGCCGGGGCTTAGCTTCGACCCACAACCGGCGCTTTGGCCCGTAGCTGCTCGACCATCTGGGCCGTGTAGGCTCGCAGCCGGGCAACGCCCTCGCGCGTCAGGGCCTGCATCTCTTCGTGCTTGTCCGCAAGCCTCAGCAGACGGCCAAGGATGTCCGCAGCGTCGGCCTGACACAGGGATACCGCGTAGTCATCGCCCCCGTAGATCTCACGGCTGAGGTTGGTTGACTTGCGGCTGTAGGACAGCGTCAGCGTCGGCACCCCGGTGGACCACGCCGCGATGGTGCTATGCATCCGCGCTCCCGCAAAGAGCGTGCAGCGCGAGATGGCATACTTGATCTGCCGGGCACTGAGCCCGTCGGGCAGGATGCTCACTGCAGCACCCTCGTCGGAGAGCCGACGGTAGACCGGGCCGAGAACCGCAAGGTCGCTGTCCCTTGGAGGGCATGCCGGTGGGGCGCAGTGCGGGACCAGGAGCACGCCGAAGCCGGCCTTGATGAGCCGCCGAGAGGTCTCTAGCCCCAGGCGAATCATGGATCGCTGCCCGTCCTTCATCACCTCAGCCGCGAGCGGGCTGAGATTGAGCCCCACCACACCTCGTTCACCCGCTGCTGGAAACCACTCCGCGCAGTCCCACGGGTCCGGCTCCATTTCAAAGGCCGGGTCGCCCATGCGGTACACACGCTCGGTGACCCCGAGGCCTGCGAGGTAGTCGGCGCTTGCCTGGTCACGCACCGTGATCAGGTCCAGATCCCCCAGGAAGCCCGGCATGCCCAACCGAGTACTGAAGGCCTCGGAGTAGGGCTCCAGGTTCATCCCCCACAGCCCCACCGGTAGCCCTCGCGACAGCAGGAAGCGGTCTCGGCGCACAGCCATCGAGGGACGGCCGACGAAGGTGTCGCCACCGACCTCGAGCACCAAGTCCCAGCCCTCCAGTGGATAGCCGGGCGCCTCGTTCATCAGGCCGAGGCGATCGCGCAGGTTCCGCATCATCCAGTGCGCCCCGCGAGCCGAGCGAGAGAGGTTCAGCCTGTGCCTGCGCGACATGGGCAGTAGCTGCAGACCGAGGTCGGGCAGTCGGGCCTCGTCAGCGCTGAGGGTGTCCAGCGTACCCACCGCTGCTGCGATCTCGGCCCCGGGCCAGATCTGCCTGAGGATTTCGGCGGAACCCCATAGGATCGCCTCACAACCGCGATTGTAAAGCCCCGCCATGCCAACCAACAGTATCTTCATAGCATCGCACGTCCGTACAGTTTGGTAACTGCGTCGCCCCCCGGCAACGGCTAGCCGCTAGACGCAAGCAATCGTTCGACCGGAGCCCTTGCGCCCTGCCGGTGGGCCTTTCGCCCCCGAGTGCCCCGTGGCCTTCGTCAAGGCACAACTCAGCCCCGACTCCTGCCTTCCGAGCGCCTCAAGCTGCGGCTAACCAGCGGTGCAACAGCCATGCCGCCGCAAGAAGCATGCCCAGCGTCAACAGTGCCGAGACAATCTGCAGCCCAAGGCCAAGCCCAAGCGCGTTGCTCAGTACCCCTGGTATCAGGGCCAGGCCCAGGAGCACCGCCAGAAGGGCATCCATCCCCAGAACGCGGACCATCCCGAGCTTGCGCAGAAACAGGGGCACCATCACCACCACGTTGACCGCATAGGCGATCAGGTAGGCGTAGCCCAGGCCGACCGCACCCTGCGGAGCCAGGACATAGGTCGCGGCCAGCAGCACCACGGCCAGGAGGACATTGCTGCCGAAGGACATCCAGATCAGGCCCTTCGCGTGGATCAGGCGCCCGATGCCGTCCTTGTAGGTCATCAGCGGAATCGAGCACAAGACCAGCACGAGGGCGAACTTCCCGGCCACGAAGTCGGGCCCAAACAGCCACATGATCGGCCCTGCCAGGTAGAGCAGAATCGCTGTCGCCGAGGTGGCCAGGAACCAGGTGGCGTAGGCATTGATGATGTGCAGGCGCAGGCTCCCGGCAGACTGGTCCTCGCGGTTCAGCTCATGGCACAGGATCGGGAGCAGGGGCTGGAAGATGGCTGCCGGGATGAACATAGCCGCCGACCGAATTTGGGTGGCGGCGTTGAGGATCCCCATCTGGCTGTAGCCGCCCGGCTGGTTCACCAGGAGAGCGTTGCAGGCCCAGATGACCGGCGTAGTGACGACGCCAATGAGACAGGCGGGCAGGGAGAAGTTCCACAGCACCTGCATTTCCTGCGACAACTGATGTCCGGTGAGGGGAAGCGCGGCCTTCCGGCACTCCACGTTCACGGCACGCTGGGTCAGGAGCCAGCCGGCCGCCGAGGCCAAGACCGTGCCCAGCACCAGGCCCCAGAGACCGTAAGCCCAGCCTCCGAGGATCATCAGCGGGAAGGCGACCAGACCGCGCCAGAAGGCGATCCCGGCAAGGGTCCGGTAGGTCTCCAGACCTGCAAGGACGCCGCTGAGGCTACCCATGAGGGCGTTGAAGACCAGGAGGCCGCTGGAGAGTCGCAGCACGTTTGCGAGGTGAGGGGCATGCAGAGTGCTTGAGGCCAGAGCGGGGGCGGTCAGTAGCAGTGCGACGCCGGTAAGCAGTCCGGAGATCACCGCCACGCGGTTACACAAGACTACAATGCGGCCGGCTCGCTCGGGGTCCTTGTCGCGGTTTTCAGCGATGTACTTGATAGCGGTGGCGCCCAGTCCTAGGCCCGCGAAAACGCCGAATCCGCCCACCGTCGAGGTGATGATACCGTACTCGCCGTAGCCGATGTCACCCAGCAGCCGCGCCGCGACTACCGAGGCCGCCATGGTCAGGCCCTGGCCCAGGACTTGGCCGATGAGCGACCACAGTGCACCCTTTGCCACACGTTCGCGCAGCGAGGGCGGAGCAGGTTGCGGCTCAGACAGGACTGACGTCAACGGACATGGCTCCCATCGCTTAATACCCCGGGGAGAAGGGGTGCTGCAGTCCTGTGCCTGGGGGGGACAAGGATCCGCTCTGCACCCTCACCCGCAACAACGCGCGGGCACAAGACAATCAGGGCCTCCTGACGAGCAACACTGCCGGAGGACGTGCGAGGTCAATCTGCGATCGCAGGCGGAAGCGCGTCTTCGGGCTGTGCAACCGCCCGGACGCCTTTGCATGCTGATGCCGCACAGGGAAGGAGAAAGAGAGACGGTGGGGTCGCCAGGGCTCTCTGCGCCAATCTGCTCTCGCCTACTGACGATTGCAGGCGCAGGAGGCTACCCGAGAACAGTCTGCTCCCCGGGGCTGCTGTGGCCGGGGCCACTTGTGCATCCCCAGGAGGCTCTGCGTGGTTCTCCTGGCGACCGAAGGTATGTGCCCCTGCGCTAACGTGGCTCGATGAACAGGCGGATCGCTGTCCGCTCGTTGCCGTCGATGTCCACGTCCACAAAGGCTGGGTAACACACCAGATCGATGCCGGCCGGTGCCAGGAAGCCCCGGGCGATGGCAATGGACTTGATCGCCTGGTTGAGGGCTCCGGCGCCGATGGTCTGCATCTCCGCTTTGCCCTGCTCGCGGATGGTCCCTGCGAGTGCTCCTGCGACCTTGTTGGGATCGGACTGCGAACCTACCTTCAAAGTAGACAACGGTGCATCCCCCTTAGCGGCGTCCCGTACGCGTGTCTGGGTGCATAGTCACGGCCTCGCCCCCGAGCCGTGCGCGCGCCGGGCCTCCCTGCATCGTATGTGCTGCCGCCATTTCAAGGATTGGTGTGTCTGCATAACTGCGTGCCAGGTTGCTGCCCCGCAAGCCGCCCTCGGACGTCTCTCCCAACGGGCCTCTAGCCCGATTGCATCGTTACACTCTCTATCATACTTCGGCAGGCCCATCCGTCAAGACTCGAAAACGCCGGATAGAGGTGGCTGCGACCCCCTGAGGCTCCGAATCGACCACCACGCCGCACATCTGGGCCGGTCCGCCGGTAGGGACCTCAAAGCGTGCCGGAAGGCCCGTGAGGAACCGCCGCACGACGATTGCCGGCTTGACCCCGATGATCGTGTGCCGCGGCCCCGTCATCCCCGCATCGGAGATGAAAGCCGTCCCACCCGCGAAGACCTCCTCGTCTGCTGTCTGGACGTGAGTGTGTGTCCCCAGGACCGCGGTGACCTGCCCGTCCAGATAGTGCGCCAGGGCCGCCTTCTCCGAGGTCGCCTCCGCATGCATGTCGACGATGATGCAGTTGCACTGACCGGCCAAGCGTCCCACAGCCTCTGCGGCCGCTCGGAAGGGACAGTCAACGGGGTCCATGAACACTCGGCCGAGGAGGTTGATCACACCGATCGAGCCTGCGCTGCCCGCCTCATACACGCCAACACCCGTCCCTGGAACCCCTGGTGGGTAGTTGTAGGGCCGCACGATGCGGCTGTCGCGGTCCAGAAGCTGGTGCGCCTCTCTCTGAGCCCAGACGTGGTTGCCCATCGTCAGGCAATCCACTCCGGCATCGAAGAGCTCCTGGGCAGTGCTCTGAGTGATGCCATACCCGGCGGCTGCATTCTCTCCATTAGCAATGATGAAGTCCGGCATGTACTCGCGGCGCAGGCCCGGAAGCAGGTCATGCATCAGGCGTCGGCCCGGTCGCCCCACGATGTCGCCGATGAACAGTACTCGCAACGAACTACCCCTCTGCGGATAGGAGCGGCCCGCCGCCGCAGCCGGCAGGTCACCGTCACGGGTACGAGCCGCTCCCAGAATTGATCACGTAGGTTGGTCCTTACTTGGCGTACTCGACGGCCCGGGTCTCGCGGATCACCGTCACCCGGATCTGGCCCGGATAGTCCAGTTCGCTCTCGATGCGCTCCACCATGCCCTTCGCCAGCCGGTGGGCGGCGAGGTCGTCGATCTTCTCCGGTCGCACGATCACGCGGACCTCGCGACCGGCCTGGATGGCGAACACCTTCTCCACACCTTCGAAGCTCGAGGCAATGCTCTCCAGGCCCTCCAGGCGCTTCAGGTAGGTCTCCAGCGTCTCGCGCCGAGCCCCGGGACGTGACGCCGAGATGGCGTCTGCGGCCTGGACGAGAGCTGCCTCGATGCTGGTGAGTTCCACATCATCGTGGTGGGCCATGATGCAGTGGACGACGTCCGGCGACTCACCACGAGCTTTGGCCACCTCAGAACCGATCTGGGTGTGGGTGCCGTCGCGCTCGAAGTCCAGCGCCTTGCCGATGTCATGCAGCAGGCCGCCACGGCGAGCCAGACCGACGCGGACACCGAGTTCGGCGGCCATTGCACCGGCCAGATGCGAGACCTCGATGGAGTGCTTCAGTACGTTCTGACCGTAGCTGGTGCGGTAGCGCAACTTACCCAACAGCTTCATGAGCTCGGGATGCAGGCCGGTTACGCCGGTCTCGAAGATCGCCTGTTCGGCGGCCTCCTCCATGCGCTCTTCGGTCTGCTTGCGGGCCCGATCAACGGTCTCTTCGATGCGCCCCGGGTGGATGCGTCCGTCGGAGATGAGCATCTCCAGCGCAACCTTGGCGATCTCTCGCCGGACCGGGTCAAAGCCGGACAGCACGACCGCTTCGGGCGTGTCATCGACGATCAGGTCGATGCCGGTGAGCTGCTCGAAGCTGCGGATGTTGCGGCCTTCGCGCCCGATGATGCGACCCTTCATCTCGTCGCCGGGCAAGGGCACCACAGAGACGGTGGTCTCCGTGGTCTGGTCGACGGCACAGCGCTGAATGGCGCGGCTGACGACTTCAGCGGCCTTGCGGTCGGCCTCGCGGCGGGTCTCCTCCTCCACACGCCGCAGAAGCTGGGCGGCGTCGTTGCGGGCCTCCCGCTCAACCTCGGACAGCAGCTGCGTGCGTGCCTCCGAGGTGGTCATCTGGGCGATACGCTCCAGCTCGGAGCGACGTGCGTCGATGAGGTCTTGAGCAGACTTCTCGGAGTCTGCGATCTTGCGCTCTCGCTTGTCGAGCTCCGAGGCCCGCTGGTCCATCTCGCTCTTGCGGCGCTCGAGGTTGTCCTCTCGCTTGTCCAGGCGCTTCTTTGTTTCTTCGAGCTCTGTGCGCTCCTTGCGCGCCTCTTCCTCCACCTGCTCCCTGAGTTTGATCTCTTCCTCTTTGACTGCGAGCTTGAACTCCCGGCGTTCGGCTTGCAGGGCCTTACCCGCCTGTTGCAGCTCCTGCTCTGCCTGTGCCTTCTGGCGTTCCAGCTCTTCGGTCAGAGCTCTCGATTTCTGTACGGCGTAGACGATTGCGGCGATGGCCACAAGGGCCATTATGACTGCGATCACGGTGGCAATAATCACCGTGGGTCACCTCCGGAAGTGTAGTCGAAAAAGGCGTCTAGCCGGGTGACCGCCGGTCGCGTCCAGTCCTCCGGGTGTAGGTTTGTGGGCCTATGTGAACAGCCTGCACCCGACCCCTTGTCCAACGGCTACTCGTCGGCCAGCGCTCTGTGGAGGGCGTCGGAGATCACGTCGCCGCCAAATCCCAGTCGGGCCAGGTAGGCATAGGCCCGCATGCGGCGCTTTTCCACAGGTAGGTTCGTCCAGCGTGCGAGGCGCTTCTCCAGCGCCGCTACTGCCTGCTGAACCTCATCCACGCCCTCAAAAGCCTCCTCCACCACGCTTTTGGCCAACTCTTGACTGACCCCGCCTTGCATCAGCTTGTGCTTGAGTCCCCGACGTCCAACCCCTTGCCTCCTCATCAAGCCTTCGGCGAGGTTCCGAGCATAAGCGTCATCGTTCATCAGTCCCAGGCTCTCAAGTCTGTCTAGAACCTGCTCAATGGCTTCGGCTCGATGCTTACGCTTGATCAGCGCGGTCCGTAGATCGCGACGACTTCGGTCACGCACTTCCAGTAGCCGTAAGGCTGCGCGACGGACCTGCGCCAGCTCCTGCTGCGCCAGAATTGCCTGCCATAGCTCCGGTGTAACCGCCAGTCCCACGCGCAATTCCAGCGCCACGATTACGTCTTCATGCACGTCGAGGGGCTCTTGCCCATCGACGATTAGGTGATAGGTTCCCGGTTTGCCGGCATGCGGGGCAAAGCTCCGAACTACCCCGACTATGCCCACGATCACTCCCTCCTTGAGGTGGTTTTCACAGATTTCAAACGGCTCATTTCCATTCGGGCAGGCCCTGCCGCCGCTTACGGCAAGCAGAGCCTGTGGTCACGCCCGACCCGGTGTTGCTCCTCCAGGGTGCCTCTGTTCCGAACCGGACGCACGCAGGGCGAGGGAACCCTAGTTCTCAGCGGGTTCCTCGTCGGTCTCGGTCTCGGCCTCGGACGCGGGTGCTGGTGCTGGTGCGATCTCGAGGGGCGCCAGGTGATGAGCCTCGCGCACCTTCGACTCCAGTTCGGTGGCCAGGACGGCGTCGGTTGCCAGGAGGTCGACAGCATTCTCCCGGCCCTGACCAAGGCGCTCCTCACCGTAGTTGAACCAGCTCCCCGACTTCTGTGCGATGCCCAGTGCAAGGGCCTCGTCGAGCACGCAGCCGTAACGCGAGATTCCGTCGCCGTAGATGATATCGAACTCGCACTTGCGGAAGGGCGGTGCAACCTTGTTCTTGACGACCTTGATGGACACGCGGTTGCCGATCACGTCGGTCCCGCGCTTGATGGACTCCGCCCGGCGGATCTCCAGTCGTACCGAGGCCCAGAACTTGAGCGCCCGGCCGCCCGGCGTCGTCTCAGGGTTGCCGAACATGACGCCGATCTTCTCGCGGATCTGGTTGATGAAGACGACGATGGTGCCGGCATTGGAGATCGACCCGGCCAGCTTGCGCAGGGCCTGGCTCATCAGCCGAGCCTGCAGACCGACGTGGGTGTCGCCCATGTCGCCTTCGAGTTCGGCCGCCGGTACGAGGGCCGCGACCGAGTCGAGGACCACGACGTCGACCGCGCCGCTGCGCACCAGGGCATCGCAGATCTCAAGGGCCTGCTCGCCGGTATCCGGCTGTGAGACCAGCAGGTTGTCCAGATCTATGCCCAGATGGGCCGCGTAGTCCCGGGCGAAGGCGTGCTCGGCATCGATGAAGGCAACCGTGCCGCCGATCTTCTGGGCCTCGGCCAGGATGTGCAGGGTCAGAGTGGTCTTGCCTGAGCCTTCCTGTCCGTAGACCTCGACGATGCGACCTCGTGGCAGACCGCCGACGCCGAGCGCGATGTCCAGGCTCAGGCAGCCTGTCGGGATGACCGGCACCGTCATGTTCGCGGTGTCCTGACCAAGGCGCATGATCGCGCCGTCGCCAAACTGCTTATGGATTTGTGCCAGAGCCAGGTCCAGGGCTTTCGCCTTGTCGCCTGATCCCGACTTCGATGTACCAGCCATTCGTGATCCCAACTCCCCCCGGGGTTGTGGTGATGAGTCGATCGTCAGATGGGCGTCTGCGTCGCCCTAACTGGCCAGGGCGAACTCCTCCAGGACTGTGTAGGTCGGTCCCTCAGGCGCCAGTTCACTGCGGTACAGCACGAACCTGTCGACGCGCATGCCTCCGACCTTGGTGGTCGCCACCGCCTTGAGGGCGCGAGCCAGCTCGGAAGCGCGGTAATCGCTCTTGTTGCGTCCTATCGTCAGATGGGCGCGGAAGGGCCGATCCTCTGCAGCCGCCAGCCCGGCCTGCACCAGCGCGTGGTCAAGGTCGGCGGCCAGGGCCTCCATCGGCTCAGCTCCCTCGCTGCACCCCAGCCAGATCGCTCGTGCATCCGAGATTCGTGGGAAGGCGCCGGCGCCCGAGATCTCCAGGTCGAAGGCGGCATGTCGCGCAGCCACCTGCCGGCCGACCTCCGCCAGCATCGGAACAGTCTGGCCCAGCATCTCGCCCAGGAACTTGAGGGTGAAATGCAGGTTGGGCTCCTCCACCCATTTCACCTTGGCGCGACTGAGTGCGATCCGCTCACCGATTTCGGCTGCGGCAGACCGCAGCTCTGGAGCCAGGATCACTGCGAAGAACAGCCGCAATTCCTCGGCAGGACCAAGGGGCAATCCGCTCATGGCTCTCCACCGGCCTCTGCGCTGAAATCAGGACTTGATGCCGCCCCCGGAACCGATCGGGGCCGCCGACGACTTCGCGGGGAGCTAGTCAGAGGCCAGAACCCGCTTACGCAGCAGGTTCAGGGCCATCTGGGAGACGCGCTGCTTGAACTGCTCGCGGGTACTGGGCCAGGTCTGGGTCACGCACTCAGTGCCTGCTTTGTCGGCTACCGCCACATAGACCAGCCCGACGGGCTTCTCAGGGGTTCCACCACCCGGACCGGCGATGCCCGTGGTCGCAAGGCCGAAGTCGGCCCCGACTCGGCGTCGCACGCCCTCGGCCATCGCTCGAGCACACTCTTCGCTCACAGCACCCCGGGTGCGCAGGATCTGCTCCGGCACGTCGAGGAAGGCCACCTTCGCCGCGTTCGCGTAGGCGACGATTCCGGCCAGGAGGTAGTCCGAGGCTCCCGGCACGTCGGTGATGCGGCTGGCAATCATGCCGCCGGTGCAGCTCTCGGCAACAGCCACTGTGGCCCTACGAGCACGCAGGGCCTTGCCGACAGCGACCTCCATCGTGTCCTCATCCAAGGCATACACATGGACACCGAGGCGCTCGCGCAGACGGGCTTCGAGAGCCGTCAGACGCTCTGCGGCAGCCTGGGCATCGACGTCCTTGGTTGCCAGGCGCACCTTGACCTCGCCCGGCGAGGCATACAGGGCAATCGTCGGGTCGGTCTGGGCGTTGATGATGTCGGAAAGCAAGGTGGCGACGTCGGACTCGCCGATGTCGCACAGGCGCAGGACGCGGGTATGCAGCACTCCGCCGCCCTCACGGTTTGCACGCTCCCGCAATCTCGGGAGGACCTCCCGCACCATCATCTCGCGCATCTCCGGCGGCGGACCGGGAACCGCAAAGAGCCAGACGCCGTTGAAATCCACGAACAGCCCGGGCGCGGTACCGCAGGTGTTGTCGAGAAGAAGGCCGCCTTCAGGGGCTTCGCACTGCTTGTAGTTGGCTTCTGAGGGGACACGATTGCGCGAGGCGAAGAAGGCCTTGAGGTGCTCAACGGCCGCTGCATCGCGCCGCAGCGGCCGTCCCGTCAGCTCAGCCAAGCCCTCACGGGTCAGATCATCTTCCGTGGGGCCGAGCCCTCCGCACAGGAGGATGACGTCACTACGCCTTGCCGCGGTCTGCAGGACCCCGACCAGGCGTGCCAGGTTATCCCCTACGGTATGCCGGAAATGAAGGTCTACACCGATTCCCGCCAGCGACTGGGACATGAAGGTCGCGTTAGTGTCAGTGATCTCACCCAACAGGAGTTCGGTGCCGACCGCAAGGATTTCTGCTTTCAAGGCTGCGATTCCGCCTTAAGCCTGGGGGCAGAACGCCGACAGGCGGTACAGGGAACAAGGGGCGCTCCGCGGAAAGCCCGGTGCCCGGTTGCGTGCCCTGGGTAACCTCGCGTTCACTGGAGGTCACCCTATCCTGCGAATTATAGCTGACGCCGGGTACCCCGTCAACAAAGCCACTCGGCCGGGTGCCCGACCTTTGCGTCCTTTCCGACCGTCTGAGCCCGCGGCCTACTTGCTGTAGTTGGCCACGACGTACTTGGTGATCTCCGCCGCTTCGGCCTCCGAGATCCAGCCGGCCTTCTTGGCTTGCATCACCTTGATAACCTTTTCCCATTCCGCCGGGGTGCGCCGTTCCTCGGCGGCTCTCGCGGACGGGTGGCACTTGTTGCACTTCGTCTCGAGGAGTGCTTGGGCATTGGCCATCTGAGTTCCGGGGGCTAGAGCGGAGGCCTCGAGGTTGGCTGTCGGTTCGGCGTTCACCGTCGGGGCCGGTTCCTCTCCGGGCGCGGCCGATCTGCCCGTATCCATCGGTGGGGACTGGACCGCCGACTTGGGGCATCCGACCATGACGGTCACCAGCACTGCGACTGCGACGAAGACGATAAGGCGGGCCATTGCACAGTCCTCCCTTAGGGTTCGTCCTGTCCCCAATATTACGCGGATTGACCCACTTTCGCAACTACCACCACTTGCGGCCGCCCGGCTTTCGTGCTACAAAGGCGGCGCAGGCGACCCCTGAAAGCCTAGCACGATCCCTCTGGAGGCCACTCATGCGCATTCTTGTCCTGACCAGCGGCGGCGACGCTCCCGGAATGAACGCCTGCGTCCGCGCCGTAGTGCGCTCAGCACTCTCTCGCAACTGGGAGGTGTTCGGTGCCCGCTACGGCTACATCGGGCTCGTGACGGGCGAGGTTGCGGCCCTTGATCACAACTCCGTCTCCAACACCATCCAGCGTGGCGGAACCGTCCTCGGCGCCGGTCGCTGCCCGGAGCTGCAGACCCCGCAGGGTCTGCAGAAGGCGGTCGAGACTCTCCGCAGCCTCGGCATCGAGGGCCTCGTGGCCATCGGCGGCGACGGCACCTTCCGCGGTCTGCGAGATATCTGCGAGCACTGGGAAGGGCTGGGGATCGGCATCCCCGGCACCGTGGACAATGATGCTACAGGTAGCGACTTCACCATCGGCTTCGACACGGCCGTCAACACCGCGCTGGACGCCATCGACAAGATCCGAGATACCGCCGAGTCCTTCGAGCGCTGCTTCATCGTCGAGGTCATGGGGCGACGCAGTGGCGCCATCGCTCTCGCCGCCGCTCTTGCCGGTGGCGCGGAGGAAGTATGCGTCCCCGAGAACGCCACCGACTACCTGGGGATTGCCGAGCGCCTCCGGGCGGGCAAACAGGCAGGACGGTTCAGCAGCATCATCGTCACGGCGGAGGGGGACGAGATCGGGGGCGCTGCTGAGCTTGCCAAGAAGCTTACCGAGCTCAGTGGCCTTGAGTTCCGCACCTGCATCCTGGGGCACGTGCAGCGTGGCGGTTCGCCCACGGCTCGCGACCGCATCCTGGCCTCACGTCTTGGGGCCTTTGCAGTGGAGCTTCTGGAGCGCGGCGAAGGCGGCGTCATCGTCGGCGAGAAGGCCTGCCAGCTTGCGACCACGCCACTGAGCGAGGTCGGCACGGCACTGCCTGCCTGCATCTGCGACTTCGACCTGGTCAGGCTGCTGAGTCGCTAGGAGGCCTGGCCACCTGGGCCTTCAGACCCAGGTCACGCTCTTGAGCGGGCGGCGGATCGTGCGCTCGAACCGGCACTGCGCATAGCCCAAAGCCAGCGCCGAGAAGACCTCGTTGGCAGGCGGGATTCCCAGTTCACGCTTGAGGTCGAGGGTGTATTGCACGGCCGACGCGGCAATGCCGAGCATGATGTTGCCGACGCCGAGAGCCTCGGCCATCAGCATCCCATGGGTCGCCGCGAGGAGGCAGTTCGTGTCACCCATCAGGTGATCGGGGTCGGCGTGAAACAGCATCAGCGCCGGTGCGCCCCAGGTGACGAAGTCGGTGCCGTCATTGTGATACAGCGCCAGACCGGGGCCGGCGAAGGGCAGCATGTGCTCGGTCAGCATGCGGTATACTCGCTGACCAACCATCCGCCGCATGGCCGCGCGTCCGAGGCGGTTGCGGGTCATCTGCTGGAGCTCCTCGAACTGCTTTACCGAGGCCGGAACGATCTTGGCCACCTGCTCGCGAGTGCTCAGAACGGTCAGATTCACCTCGCTGGGCGGAAACCCCATCGGAGCTGTGGCCGCCGCCTCCGCGATCTTCTCCAACACTTCGCGCGGCACGGGCTCCTCGCGGAAGACCCTGGTGGACCGGCGGCGCTTCAGCAAGGCCTCCAGCGCTTCCGGGCTCGCAGGTGACGGTTGAAGCTCCGGGAAGTCGGCGTAGTCCATGCCCTCAACCTGCACGGCCTGGGTCGGGCAGATCGCCATGCAGTGCCCGCAGCGGACGCACAGCTGCTCGCTGTCCGGGTCGACCACCACGCCCTCGTCGGTGCGGTCGTAGATCCAGCAGCCGCAGATCATCTCGCATAGCCCGCAGCGGGTACACCGCGTCTCGTCGATCGTGTGGGTTGCCATGGCGCCTTCCCTCTTTGTCCCTTGCACGCCGCGGATCGGCGTGGAACCGTAAGTCGTGACCGCCGGGGCTGCAAGGTCCCCGCGGGTAGACACTCCTGCTCGTGACCTATATAGTACCAGATGCCGCTCGGAGTGGACACCGGTCCGCAGGGATCGGAACCGCCTCTCCGACCGGCCGTGCGGGTCTATCTGCCGGGCACGATTCTGACGCTCCTTCGCTGTGTGATCGCATGGGTTTGCTGCGCAACATCCGCAAAGGCTTCCTCTTCCTGCGTCCGGAGCAGGGCCTGTCGCCTGCTGACTTGGCGCCGCTGGGTGAGTACCTTTCGCCGGAGGAGCGCTCCCTGTTCCTGGAGATGGACGAGCCCGATCAGCGCCATTCGCTGCGGGTCGCCGAGTTCTGTGCGCAGTCGCTCGAGGCCTATCCGCAGGTGCCTCGCGAGCTCATGATGAAGGCCGCCCTGCTGCATGATGTGGGCAAGGTCGGCGGGCAACTCGGACTGGTCTTCCGCACCCTCTGGGTCTTCGGTCACCGATTGGTTCCGTGGTTGCTGGAGGCCGTCGCTCGTCGCAGTGAGCATGCTCGTCCCGGTACGGCGCGTCACAAGATGTACATCCAGATGTATCACGCCCGCGTCGGGGTACAGAAGCTGAAGCAGATCGGAACTGAACCAAGAGTCCTTGAGTACATTCTATATACTGAAGAGCCGCGACGGCCGGAGGACTCCCTGGAGAAGCGAATCATCATGGCCGCGGACGGCGACCACGTCTTCAGCGGGCCTCCGTCGGCCTGATTGCCACCTTGCTTTCCCGTTCCCATCACACAGGGCCTCGGGGCCCTCTCGTTGAATCCTGAAGTAGCTGCCCGCACACCGGGCACACCGACCTGGGAGGTTTTGCATGTCAGAACTCATCATCGGCGTCCAGTCCTACACCTACCGCAACTTCGGTGCGGTCGAGGCCGTGTCGGAGGCCGCCTCCGTGGGCCTCAAGGCCATGGAGATGTGGCCCGGTCATATCAGCTTCGAGAGCGACGCGCAGCTCATCGCCGACTTCAAGCAGGCCGCGAAGGACAAGGGCATCTGGATCTGCGGCTACGGTGTCTGCGGCCTCGAGCAACTGGGCGACAAGATGGAGCCGACCTTCGCCTTCGCCGCCGACCTGGGCGCGAAGTACGTCAGCATCAACCTTGGCCGCGAGAACCATGAGATCGCCAACGCTGCCATCGCCGTCGCCAAGCAGTACAAGCTCAAGCTGGGCATCCACAACCACGGACCCGGTGCGCAGTTCGAGACCGCCGAGCAAGTCCTGGCCATCTGCGAGGGCAAGGACCCGCTGCTGGGCGCCTGCTGCGACACCGGTCACTACATGCGGTCCGGCCAGATGCCCGCTCATGTGATCAAGACCCTGGGCAAGCGCATCAACTCCGTGCACCTGAAGGACTTCATCTCGGAGAAGGAAGAGGTCGTGCCCGGCACCGGCAACCTGAACTTCGCCGAGGCCCTGGAATTGCTGAAGACTGAGTCGGCCTACGAGGGCGCCTATGTGATCGAGTACGAGGCCGACCCGAAGAACCCCAACGAGGGCATGAGGAAGACTCTTGAGGTTCTGATGGCTGCAGTCAAGTAGGTCCCGAGCGAGTTGCGATGTGACGCCTCACCTCATCTGGAAGGAGCGACTGAAGATGCCCGTTCGATGCGTGTCTTTGCCCCTCTCCGGCCGGACCGACTCACCGGTCCGCGGTCTGGCGACCGGAGTCCTGCTGGTAGCCCTGGCGTTGTCCGCCGTCACGGCCTGTCTCGCCGCACCCGGGCAGGAGAAGACCGAGAAGCTGGTTCTCGAGCTGCGCACGGAGACCCATTCCCTGCCCTTCAGGATGCCGGCCATCCCGAACATGCCCAATATGGGCAACATCCCCGGTATGCCGCCGGGAGGACTGGCGGCGCTCATGGGGGCGCAGCCGCCGTCTCGCGTGCTCGACGGCTCAGCTACCTACCCGCATGCGGCCGTTGCACCGATCTTCGTGACCGTGCCCGCCGACCTGGGGCTCAAGGACAACAAGCTGATCCTCGAAGTCCCGCAGGCAGAGGAAGCGACACCGCAAGTCACGAGGCCCGGCCCGGCTCCTCAGCAGCCGACCGGCAAGATGGAGGTATCCTCCAAGCTCTACTGGCACCCCGATACGGCGAAGGGCCCGGTAGTCTCCGAAACCAGCGTCGACCTGTCGAAGGTCCGTATGCCCGCTCCGGGCAAGGGCGGTATCCCGGCCCTCCAAAAGGTGTTCGACGAGATGGCCCGCACGGCGGACGGCTCCGAGTCGCAGTTCCCGGAGGCCGCCGTCGGCAAGGGTACCTATGTGCTGAACACCGGCGGAACGGCCCAGCTTGATGGCTTCTTGCCGCCCGTCAAGGTGACTACGCCGGAGTTCCTGCCCGAGGTCGATGTCACCAAGGGCATCGATGTCGCCTGGGAGCCGGTGGCCGGTGCGCGCGGCTACATCCTCCACGCGAGCGAGATGGTCAACGCGCCGAACAAGATGTCGGCGATCAGGTGGGTCAGCACTCTCAACGAGCCGCCTGAGCGCGTGCAGTCTGGTTACGAGCAGGACACCTCCATCGCCGATGACCTCGCCAAGGGCATCCTGCTCCCGCCCGAGACCGTGAAGTGCCGCGTTCCGCCCGACATCTTCACCGGCAAGGGCATGTTCATGCTCGACGTGACCGCCGTCGGCAATGACTTCTACGGCACCACCGGTGGCATCGTGGTGCGCGGCAGGATCCGTTCCGTCTGGAACGCAACCAAGATGACCGGAATGCCCGGCATGGGCGGCCCCGGCATGGGTGGCTTCCCTGGCGGTCCTGGTATGGTGCCGCCTCCTCAGGACGAGGAAGAGTAGCCTCTTGCCTTCGCCGCAGATATGCGAAGCGGCACTGCCCACCTTCGGGCAGTGCCGCTTTTTGACTCCAGACGGACTGCAGCAGGACTACTGCGGCGGGTACTTGGCCTTAAGCTGCTCCACGGTGGCCTTCGTAGCTGTCCAGTCGCCGGTCTCGCCGCTCACCCCGCGCACGATCATGGTGTAGTCCAGCTTCTCGCCGGTCTTGAAGGTCTCGTCGGCGCCGATGCGTCGGGTATAGAACTTGTGGTAGCGGTCGATGTCCCACAGCATCGTCTGGCTCCCCGGACCACTCGCAACTCGCGGCGTGTATCCGACGATGCCGATCCCCATCTTCGGCTCATACTGCGCACACCAGCGCGTGTCGGTGTTGACTTCGAACCCCTGGCCGTCGAAGGTCCCCTCGATCTGCTTGCCGTCGGGAAGCTCCGCGAGCCACTTGCTGGTGTCCTTCGACCAGCAGTGCATGAACAGGTACATCAGCTTCAGCGTGAAGTCCTCGTTGGCGACAAGCTCCTGGCGTTCGATGATCTCGTCATCGGTAACCGTGATGGTAGTGCGCGCCTGGAACTTGTAGATGGTGGAGTCCCTGACCAGTTCGACGCGGCTGCCCTTGATGGTCTTGTCCACCTTGAGGGGTTGCGGCTGCCCGTCCACGGTGAGGGTCACCTTGTGCACGATCTCGCGGCCGCCATCGGTGTGGCCGGTGCCGATGAAGTTGCCTCCGGGGATCTGTGGAATCAGTACCGTCCCGTAGTACCCGGTCGCCTGGCCGATGGGCTTGCCGGCGAAGTCGAGGGTGTTGATGGTCCAGGCCTGCGCGGCGCCGAAAACCACCTTGTACTGCTTCGTCTCCACCGTCAGGGTCCCCATCTCCGGCACTCCCTCGTCATACAATCGCGGTCCGGCAGCGACGGTCGGCTGCGGCGGGAACCGCTGCTGCAACTCAGCCACCCGGGCACGCACGGCGTCCTTCCAGCTTCCTGGCTCCGCGCCGAACTGGCACATCACCATCTGGAAGCGCAGTTGGGTCCCGGCGCTGAGCTTGCCCCGCTGCGGTTCGGCAAAGAGCTTGTGGTAGTCCACGGCGTCCCACAGTCGGGTGCCTGAGTTGGGTCCCCGGAAGGGTGTCGCGTAGTAGCACAGCACGCCCTTCTGCGCCGCCGGGTCATACTGCGCCACCCAGTTCACGTCACGGTTGACCAGTTGACTCTTGGAGGTGGTGAACTCGCCGGACAGCTCCGAGTTCTGCTGCGACTGCGCCAGCCACTGGGTCGTCTTCGGGGTCACCGAGTAGATGAAGGCGTAGAAGTTGGTGAGGTCCACGTCTTCCAGCACGGTGAAGCTGTGGGTCTGCACGATCTGGTCCGGCTCGAACACCGTCTCGGCCTTGTGCGAGAGCTTGTCGATGACCGACTGCTTGGTCACCGTCACGGCCTTTCCGGTGAGCGCCTGGGTGAAGGGTGCCGCAACCGGCGTGCCCTCCCGGGTCACCTGCAGGTCCTGAACGGACTCGCCGCCTTCCATGGCCGAGCCGTACCACTTGCCGCCACGCGAGAGCACTGCGCCCTGTCCGCCCTGAGGGTTGATGAGCCGGGTGCCGTCATACTCGGCGGTGGTGATGGTCCAGCCGGCCTTGGCGGCCATCACCCAGCGGCTCTTGCCCGACTGCACCACAAGCTCGCCCTGGGGGACTTCGGCGATCGCGCAGGCCGCACAAAGCAGCAGGCCCAGGCATACGAGAGATGGCTTCATTGCGTCTCACTCCGTCCGTGAAAGGTGGCGCCCAATCCAGCCCGCAGAAGGAGCAACCTGCGAGCCCTGGAGTCAGCCGCCTACCAAAAGGCGGCGTGATGGCGGAATCGACCGCACCACGCCGCCCGGAGGCGACGTCTGAAACTGTACGTCTCGTGGGTCAGGCTAGATCTTGTGCTTCATCCAAAGCAGGCACTTCTCGTAGCCGAGGCCGTCGCCTTCCTTGCCCTCATACTCGGCGGTCCAGGCGTAGTCGTAGCCGACGCCCTTCAGCAGTTCGACGACGAGCTCGAGGTTGATCTCGCCATTGCCGAGGTCCTTGCCGCGGTAATCCGGGCGCGGGCCGAAGCCGTCCTTCATGTGGGTGTGAAGGACCCACGGGGCGACCTCGCGGTAGAAGCGATCGCAGTCCTCCAGCGAGTTGCCGAACCAGCGGACGTTCATGGTGTCGAGGTTCGAGCCCACGATGCCGGGGGCGTTGACGTTCTTGAGCACGCCGAGCATGACGTCGATGTTGTTGCTCACGACGCCGTGGTTGTCGATGGCGTACTTGAGACCCATGGACTTGAGGAAGTCGAGGCTGCGCAGGCAGCAGCCGGTGATGGCCTCGGTCCACTTCTCCTCGGGTACGGAATCCTTGGGCTGGCCGCCCTCGGTGCGGATCACGTTGCAGTCCATCATGAGGACCAGTTCGCCGATGCGCTTCATGCGGGCGACCTGGGCGTCAACGGCAGCCTCGTCGAGCACGACGAAGTCGTTGCGGGAAGCCACGGCGCTGACCTTCATTCCGTACTTCTCGACCAGGCGCTTGGCCTCTTTGGTGGTGGCGATTGGATCCTGGGTCTCGTCCGGCCACAGGTCGTTGATCTGCAGCTCGGTGCTCTCGAAGCCTGCGCCGGATGCCCAGGCGAGGAACTCCTCCAGGTTGGCGCCAGGGGCGTTGTAGTGAATGACACCGTACATCATGATGGTAGTCTCCCTTTGGTAAGTGAGCTTTGGCGACCTGAGAAAGTTCGCGTCCCTCGTCCCCGACTCCTTCCCCTTCGCTGGAGACCGCGGGGTTCGTGGCTCCAAGGCCGAGGCAGGGCGGCGCTTGCCTGTTCTCGGTGCAGGAGGACGAGACGGCACCTCACCCCCCAAGCCCCCTCGCCACTGCGTGGAGAGTAACTGTGATGTTTGTCAAGCCGTTTCGGGCGCTGGCCCTTACCCACTTTTGGGGATGGGTATAGGTTTTGGTATGAGGAGGCGGCGGGTGAGTTTTGCGAGCCAGGGGTCGTGGTGGCGCACCAACTGCAGGCCCAGCCACAGGACGCTGGCTGTCTTCCAGTAATGGTAGCGTTGCGACAACTTCTGTTCCGTGCCCAGCACCCCGAGCCAGTACAGATAGCTGTAGGCCAGGGCACAGAGCAAGAGCCAGGTGGCCGTACGCGCCAGGGTGGTGCAGGGCATCTTCTCGATGTGCAGGTGC